>ASHK01000270.1 GCA_000695745.1 Vibrio madracius
TTGCGCTTTTGCTTTGGAATTGAGCTTTATATTATGATTACTTTGTAAATACTTATAAGCAACGTTAAAGTCTTTGGTTGTCAAAGATGATTTAGATAATATGTCATCAAGATTAGAAAATAGCGTCGAAAAAAATGCACTCGAGGTCCCCAACGCATCTGTTAAGGAGTAGCGCCCTAATTTAACTGAAGCTATGCCATTGCCCTCATCAATCGGTGCTTTAGAATGAAGTGCGTAAGCGTCATGCAATAATCCACCATACATTTTTTGGCGTCCGGCCATTCCAGATTCACTGGGATTGACTTCGATGGGAAGTAGGAGGGTTGGAAAGGCTTTATGATCGGGAAAGATAGCGGTGGTAATCGTTAATTGCGGCTTTTTTTCATGCCTTAACAAAAACTTGCTGATATCAATGTCACCAATATGTTGGTTAAACCACTCGATATCACCACCGATAAATCGCTTGTTGTATCCATCAATTGGATCCCATGTATCATGTAATTTATATGGCTTTAACACAAGCTCATTGATACTCACTGACCAGAGAAGATGATCTGGAGTGCCAAGGAGCGAGGCTGCAAGCATCTCTCCTATCAGTTTTCAGGACTGAGTTCTAGTGCCGCGGCAGAAATTCTATTTCTCGGTAGATAGGATAAATTTGCTTCCTCTTTAGCTGTGCTTCCCAGTATAAAGCCCTTGGTTCTGTGTAGCTTCCCAGTAAGGCGTGATCATCTTGTTCTAAATCCGGTTCATTTAGTTGAGAATAATAGACAAATATCCCAGCGGCCCATGCGCCACCAGAAGTAGCCGATATTTCTCTAATTCTATTTGGGTTATCTTTATTAAACAACCCAAGGTCTTTTAAGGCTTGCAATTGCCCCATTGAAGCGGTGAGTGACCGTGATCCTCCACCAGAAAATGCAGCAGCGGTATTAAGTTGATTTTGTGAATCTGAATATAGGTGGTAGTTAATCAATTTGTCTTGAGCTTGAATACTAAAAGGTATTAATGTGATGAATAATAATAGTTGAGCGTATAATGTTAATTTCATTTCTCTGTCTCCTTACAAAAATAACATGTTATCAACGGCGGCATATGTCACTCAAGCACATACAGTTCAGGTGTAAATAATTAACCTAAAGTTAACTTTGGTCCTGTAATAAGTATTTTATAGATGCAAAAAAGTAATTTAATATTTTTGAAGAAGGATAATGGATGCTTCAATTTTGATACTTAAGACGGTTTTGCTACTAGTGTCATATATCATGTTCTCTTTCTATATTCTTGAGCATCGATAACGATGAACTATTCTTTATCTTACCCGTAAACAAGTGTTGTCTAAGGGAGGTGAGTATGAGAATGGTTTTTAAGGCATTGTTGTTAGGCTTATTGTTTGGCTTGCTAGCCAAAGAAACGTTAGCGGCAGCCTGTCCAGCAGTGCTGGACTCTACCCTGCGAGCATTGAACTCCACGGATGAAGTCAACCTGTGTGAGTCGTTCGAGGGTAAAGTGCTTTTAGTGGTCAATACGGCGAGTCAGTGTGGTTTTACAGGCAGTTTGAACAACTAGAACAGCTGCATAATCAGTTTAAAGACCGAGGTTTTAGCGTTGTGGGTTTTCCATCTAATGATTTTAACCAAGATCGAGGCAGTGAGGAAAGGACGGCAAAAGTGTGCTATCTGGATTTTGGCGTTACCTTCCAATGATGGCCCGTAGTTCAGTCAAGGGGCAGCAAGCCAACCCCGTGTTTGTTGAAATTGCCAAACAGAGCGGTGTTACACCTAAATGGAACTTTTACAAATACCTCATTGATAAGAACGGGTCCGTTATCGGCGTCTTTTCGTCTGGCATTTCTCCCACAGACAGCAAAATCACTCAGATGATCGAACAGACATTGTAGGGATAGCGGTCGGAGATTAGGGCTTGAGCTTGGTCGTCAAGCCCTGACGAGAGCGTTAACAGCGGCCTCAACCGATAAAGAATATGTAACCTTGAATAATAATTAGGTTGGTTAAGTCAATAAAGAAAGCGCCGACAATCGGCACGACCATAAATGCCATTGGGGAGGGGCCAAAGCGATTCACCGTTGATCCCATATTCATCACAGCGGTTGGTGTTGCTCCCATTCCAAAACCACAGTGTCCGCTAGCAATAACCGCCGCATCATAGTTTTTCCCCATAGCTCTGAACGTAACAAAGTACGCAAACAGCGCCATGACTACCGTCTGAACGGTAAGAATAATTAAGAACGGAACCGCCAGATTATAAATCTCCCACAGTTGTAGACTCATTAAAGCCATAGACAAGAAAAAGTTAAGAGAAGTCGTACCTAGAATATGGACGGTTTCCATATTGATCTTCTTAATTCCTGTGGCTTCAAATAGGTTGGTGATGATGACACCAATGAACAAAGCGTAAACAAAATCGGGAATCATCAGCCAACGTATCCCTAACGATTTGATCATAGGACCGAGAGTTTGTGCACCGACGACACAAATCATTAGCAAGCCAACGACTTCCACGATACTTTTAGAGGTCACCTGGTCTTCCTGAGCCTCGTCGTACGTCATTAAATCAGGGTGCGAGGCATGAATATCATGCTTGAGGCCAAACTCTGAACTTAGGTTATTTTTAACGGCCAATCGGTTGCCGACAGGACCGCCAATGATGCCACCGATAATAAGACCAAACGTTGCCGATGCCATGGCAAGCTCAAGGGTGTTGTGAATACCGTATTGCTCGGTAAATGTACTTGCCCATGCCGCTCCGGTACCATGACCCCCGGATAGCGTGATTGAGCCGGCAATCAATCCCATTAGTGGATTCAGACCTAGTGCCGATGCCAGCGCAACACCAACACCATTTTGAATCACAATATAGGCCGTTGCGACAAAGAGAAACAAGAATACTTTGAAGCCACCTTTTGCGAGCTGCTTGTAGCTCGCGGTTAACCCTACAGTACTGAAAAACAGCATCATGAAAGTATCTTTTAACGGCAGAGAAAACTCGATCGCAATACCGTTAAAGTGAGGGATAGTGATTAAGGTTGCAGCAATCAAACCACCGATAATGGGTTCTGGAATGTTGTATTTGTCGAGAAATGCAATTCTCTTTTTAAGAAAGTTACCGACAAACAGGACGACAATCGCGATAAGAAACGATAGTGAAGGGTCAATAGTAATAGTGCTGTGCATAGTAAACTTCGATGATGTGTTCTGTCCTTGAGGCTGAAAGTATAACGACAGCTTTGATCCCTTTGAGTCGTCTTATTCGGTAATTAAGCAACAACGATGCGAAAGCGTGGACACCAAGAGGTGACCCATTTGCGCAGCCTTAACGTAGAACTTTGCCCAAAGCATATAGAGCAAATAGCGTCACTTTAAGGGTTGTGTTTACAACCACTACCTTGATTAAAAACAGATCGTAACAGCGGCAAATGACATTGAAATAACGTGCCTGTTACCAATCTATAATCAATATATTTAACATTGTAAATCATTGGTTTAAGAAACTAACAACCGATAATTTATCAAAGTATTATCCTTATGAACTGGGGTGGCTTCACCCCAGTGTCCAGAGTTTAGATTAGATGTCGCGAGGAAGCGAGTGTTGTCCAGCTACAAAATCGTGACCAGTGAGTTGCTGAAATGGTCTCAATCCAAACTGAGGCATAATGGCGAAGATATGATCGAAAAGATCCGATTGAATACCTTCATACTTGCCCATTCAGTAGTATTGGTAAAGCTATAGACCTGCAAAGGTACACCCTCTGGTGTAGGCTGCAGTTGTCTTACCATGATCAACATGTATTGATGAATGTCTTTGTTGGCATGCAAGTAGGCATTCAAATAGGCGCGAAATAGGCCGATGTTGGTCAATCGGCGTTGATTCGCTTCGACATCGTCTTGTTCTAAGCCTTGGTTGTACTCGTCTATTTCTTTCGATTTTTCAAAGATATATTGTCTGAGTAATCGCAGCTTTGTCAGTTCGGCGATTTCTTCATCACTGACAAAGCGAATCGAATTCACGTCGATGTTGACTGAGCGGATGATTCGTCGACCACCTGATTCTGACATCCCTTGCCAGTTAATGAACGCATTTTGCACTAAGGCATATGCTGGTAACATGCTGATCGTATTATCAAAATTACGCACTTTAATGGTCGTGAGAGAGATTTCTTCAATCGTCCCATTCGCGCCATAGGAGTCCATCTGAATCCAGTCATTCAAGCTTACCATTCTGTTGGCTGAGAGTTGGATCCCTGCAACAAAGCCTAAAATGGTGTCTTTGAACACCAGCATGACAAAACCGGTCGCGACTCCAAGTCCTGAGAACAAGATGACAGGCGCTTCATTTGCCAAGATAGAGATGGTAGTAATGACACCAATAAAGAAAGTAAACAGTTTTATCAGCTGAACAAAACTCTTGATAGGCATACGGCGCGTGATGCCTTTGTAGGTCGCAAGGTCGTTGACGGCATCTAAGAAGCAGTACACCATCCATAGAATGACCAGCAGTATTAAAATCGCTAGCACTCGGTCGATAACGGTGGACAGAATTTCGTAGTGACCGATCACGATTGGGATGAAGATGTTCAGCACCAACAACGGGGTCAAAATGGAGAGTTTTTCAAATACTCGGTTTTTGGTGACGCATTCCGCCAATGGCTTATTCGTTTTAGTCAGAATGTGGTTAAAGAAGCGTACGAACACATGATGGGCGACAAAAAAGCAGATGAGCGCGATAACAAGACTTAATACAATCAAAACGATTGTCATCGTTCCGCCATCGAGATCACCCGTAGACATATAGGTGTTCAGTTTATCTGCGACAACGTCGCGAAAATGATGTTCAATCAAACTAACGTCCTTAGTTTTTGATATTGGTAGACCGTTTTGGGGGTATCCATGTAAAAAGCGTAGCCGAATAAACGAGTGTACGCTTTTGTTTCCAATACAGTTTAATGAAAGTTACCAAGATCTAATAATAAATTTATTCCTTTGCCCTTGTTTGCTGACACGATGGCAATCATATACAAGTTACAATGAATCAAATCAGAACAATAATAACTAGGAGTTCCAATGAAAGGTGTTATCTCTATTCAATCACATGTGGTGTACGGTCATGCTGGTAATAGCTCTGCTGTTTTTCCACTTCAAAGAATGGGTTTTGAAGTATGGCCAATTCATACCGTGCAGTTTTCAAACCACACGCAATATCAACAAGGTTGGACAGGGAAAGCCTTCTCCGCTGAGGATATCTCAGAGCTGATTGCCGGTATTGATAACATCGGGCAGTTGAAAGAATGTAATGCAGTATTGTCAGGTTATCAAGGCAGCGCTGAACAATGTTTAGCCGTGAAAGATGCCGTTGCTAAAGTCAAGCAAAGAAACCCTGACGCTATCTATGTTTGTGATCCAGTGATGGGTGACCCTGAGAAGGGGTGTATCGTACCACCTGGGACAACTGAGTACTTGGTTAATGACGTTATGCCTATGGCTGATGTTATTGTTCCTAACCAATTTGAACTGAGTCAGTTTACTCAATTGGAGATCGAATCGCTTGAAGATGCTATCGCTGCTTGCCAGAAAGCACTGACATTAGGTCCAAAAATGGTTCTAGTCAAACATCTGCACAGCATCTCTAATGACAAATTCACCATGATGTTAGCGACACAAGAGGGCTGCTTTATTGCCCAACGTCCTCATTTGAAGTTTGCAAAACAACCTGTTGGTGTTGGTGACCTGATTTCGGCGCTGTTTACTGCGGGACTCTTAAAAGGGTGGAACGCAGAGCAAGCTTTTGCACATGCTAACAATGCAAGCTACGCCATTCTAAAGGAAACGCAGAAGCGTCAAGAGTGGGAACTGCAAACTATCGCAGCTCAGGAAGAAATCGTCGCGCCAGTAGAACAATTCACTGTGGTTCAGGTCAAGTAAGCGCTGTCACGCCCTTGTGCTTTAACGACGCGAAAAAATGGGAAACCTAGAGAGGTTTCCCATTTTCGTTACGATGCTATCTTAAGCATTTTTTGGTGGAGTAAATGCCATCAGTCCAGGCACTTTGCCTGTGTATTTCTCAATGCGGACTAATGAAGAGTTCGCCGCACATCCGTTAGCAAGACGTGAGGTTGGAATATCACTTGTTAGTACGTTTGCTCCGCCATTTCGGCACATACCTGTTTCAGGGTCTAGATCAGGCCAGCCACCTTCGTGGATACAGACAGAACCTTGTTTGATGCCATCGGTGACTAAAGCACCTACCAGCACTTGGCCACGGTCATTGTAGGCACGAACGAGGTCACCAGTTTTGATACCATGTTTTTTCGCATCTTCGGTGTTGATCGAAATAGGCTCACGGTTGGCGATCGCGTAATCTTCACGAAGCTTAGCGTAGTTAAACTGACTGTGTAAGCGGTCTGCTGAGTGTGCGGTCATTAACTGAAGTTCGCCGTCTTTAGCAGTACCAAAGAACTCAGTAGGCACCATCCACGTCGGATGCGGAGGGCAGTCTTCATACCCATAGCCTTCAATAGTTTTCGAATAGATCTCAATTTTGCCACTTGGCGTACCTAGTGGGTTCATTACCGGATCTTTTCTAAAATCAGCATGACGGACAAATCCAGCGGCTTTCTTGCTGAACTTCATCTCGATCAGTTCATTGGTCTCCCAGAACTTACCGAAGTTTGGCATACGAACGCGTGCTGCTCGGCCACCTTTTTGAGCAGTTTCATAGAAACCTTTCAGCCAATCCATTTCAGATTTGCCTTCGGTGTACACGTCACGACCACCTGCTTTAATCAGCTCAGACATATCAGCAAATACGTCGAAGTCATTACGAGCTTCACCTTGAGGTTCCACCACCTTCTTCATTGGGACGAGATGTTGGTTACTGTAGTCACCTGTCATCGTCATATCATTACGCTCAAATGAGGTTGTGATAGGAAGTACAATGTCAGCATGTTTTGCCGCGGCAGTCCAATAGATCTCAGAAATAACAACAAGCTCTGGTTTCTGCCATGCTTTGATCAAACGGTTCGTATCTTGGTGGTGAGTAAAGTTGGCACCGCCAGCCCACCAGATCATCTTAATGTCTGGGAACACTTTCTCATGGCCGTTATGCTGATATGGTTGACCTGGATTTTCCAGTGCTTCAACAATACGAGCAACCGGGAATGAGTTAACAGCGCCTGAGACTGCCAA
>ASHK01000271.1 GCA_000695745.1 Vibrio madracius
GCAATCATTTTCTCGTAACATACGATTGAGCCAGCTTGAAGCATGCCGCAAAGGATCGTTTGCTCACCCATTAGGTCAGACTTAACTTCAGCAACGAATGAAGACTCTAGAACACCGGCACGGTGACCACCAGTAGCAGCAGCCCATGCTTTAGCGATTTCAAGACCATCGCCTTGAGGATCGTTCTCTGGGTGAACGGCGATAAGAGTCGGAACACCAAAGCCACGTTTGTATTCTTCACGAACTTCAGTACCCGGACACTTAGGTGCAACCATTACAACCGTCAGATCTTTACGAATTTGCATACCTTCTTCAACGATGTTGAAGCCGTGAGAGTAACCAAGTGACGCGCCTTGTTTCATTAGCGGCATTACCGTTTCTACCACGTTAGTGTGCTGTTTGTCTGGAGTTAGGTTAACAACTAGGTCAGCTTGAGGGATTAAGTCTTCATAGCTACCGACTACAAAACCGTTGTCTTTCGCGTTTTTGAACGATTGACGCTGCTCATCGATTGCTGCCTGACGAAGTGCATAAGACACATCCAAACCAGAGTCACGCATATTCAAACCTTGGTTTAGACCTTGAGCACCACAGCCGACAATCACAACCTTCTTACCTTTAAGATAATCCGCTTCTGAAGCAAACTCAGAACGGTCCATAAAACGACAACGACCTAGTTGGTCTAATTGCTCACGCAAGTTAAGAGTATTGAAATAGTTAGCCATAGTGGGCTCTCCTGTTGATTCTGTCCATAATGTCGATGTTGTCATCGAATGAGTTCATACTAATGCAGAGTCAGAATTGCTTAAAGTGATATATTCACAATTTGTCGTTGCAAATAATGCAACAACAGATATCTTTAGCACTATGAATATTAAAAGTCTCCAAGCTTTTATCCATCTGTGTGAGAGTAAAAGCTTTAATAAAACCGCAACCGCTATGCATATCAGTGCATCGGCACTCAGTCGACAGATCCAAAAGCTTGAACAAGACACGCATCAGAGCCTGTTCTTGCGTGATAACCGCTCTGTCGAGCTTACCCCTGCAGGAAAAAAACTCTTACCAATTGCGGTGAATATTGTTAGCGAGTGGCAGCAATTCCAATCAGAAAGCCAACATGGTGAGAATGAACTCCGTGGAAAGCTCAGACTATTTTGCTCCGTTACGGCGAGCTACAGCCACCTTCCAGAGCTGCTCGCTGAGTTCAGGTTGCTTTACCCTTATATCGAATTTGAACTCTCCACAGGTGATCCGGCACAAGCGATAGATAAAGTTCTTAACGACGAAACTGATATTGCCATTTCAGCCTTACCAGAGCTATTACCAGCCCGATTAGAGTTTGAACCGATCAGTGACATTCCGCTATCGGTCATTGCACCTGTGGGAGTGAGTACCTTCGGGTTAGAGCTTGCAGAAGGATTACCCGATTGGAACAAGATCCCTTTTATTGTTCCTGAAGCGGGAACCGCACGAGAGCGAGCAAATG
>ASHK01000272.1 GCA_000695745.1 Vibrio madracius
CGGTAGTAAATGTTTTACTGATCCCTGCTTTTGAAACGTCGACTGACGCTACCATTCCTGAACTCGACAGCTCAATGACTCTCGAGCCCGAGCAACCTGGTAAAAACTCATGGTAACTGTCAACATCATTGACCAAGTTAAACATTTGATCAGCACTGAACATCACTAATGCTGAACGCGTCACTTGTTGCATAAAAATTCCTCAACTTAAAAGGCTGTCTTCGATTCTACTGTTTACCTTGAGTTAGCTCAAGTTAGTCGACCTTACGTTTCGTCATAATCAAGCAGTGCTAACGTCGTGAATTTATCGATCAAGCACATAAAAGCCTTTCCTTAATCCAAAAACAGACCTTATAATGACTCCATTATGGTAAAGAAGAATTCAAAGAAAAAAGCGGGTAGCAATACCATCGCTCAGAACAAAAAAGTTCGCCACGAATATCACATCGAAGACGAAATTGAATCTGGAATTGAGCTGCAAGGATGGGAAGTAAAATCACTTCGCCAAGGCAAAGCTAATATCGCAGAAAGTTACGTCTATATCCGTGATGGTCAGGCGTACATCAGTGGTATGTCTATCATCCCACTTAATCAAGCTTCTACGCATATTGTGGCTGAACCGACTCGCGTTCGTAAGTTGCTGATGCACCGTCGTGAACTGGACAAACTTATTGGTCTTGTTAACCGTGACGGTATGACTTTGGTCGCTACTGCCTTTACTGGTCTCGCTCTTGGGCGAAGCTAAAAGTTGGCGTCGCTAAAGGTAAAAAGCTTCACGATAAACGCGCTGATTTAAAAGAAAAAGACTGGGCTCGCGATAAAGCACGAATTATGAAGAGTAATTTGCGTTAATAGTGACCACTTAAACTTGCAGAGCTAGACAGCGTAAGCTTTTCTGGTACTATGCAAGGAACACTTTGGGGCTGATTTAGGATTCGACAGGAATTTTGCAGTCTGAGGTGCATGCCGTGGGGCGGTTGGCCACGTAAAAAGCCGCAAAAAAATAGTCGCAAACGACGAAAACTACGCACTAGCAGCTTAATAACCTGCTCAGAGCTCTCTCGCCCTAGCTTCCGCACGTAAGACGGGGACCAACGAGGGATCAAACCCAAACGCGCTAGCCCGGATTTTCCCACCTGAGAGATGAACGGCGAATTATAATTCAGGTTAGCCATTAACTAGCGTGTCGGTTCGCAGGTTGGTGGTGAAATTAAAGATCGACTAAGCATGTAGTACCAATGATGAATGGTTTCTGGACGCGGGTTCAACTCCCGCCAGCTCCACCAAACGTTTGGAAAAGGCCACCTTCGGGTG
>ASHK01000273.1 GCA_000695745.1 Vibrio madracius
TTCTTCTGGGCCATCTGTGTCCCTTTTTGGCTTTCACTGAATCGGTTTATTTCGTCAACCAGCGATTGCATCACCTGGTAGTTATGAGTCGCTTTTTCTGCAATATCCGCGGATTGTGTGTCCTTAGCAAGCGCGCGATAGAGGTTTCTTGCGGCCAAGTATTCTCGTTGCCTTGCTAATGCATTGCCTAAATATAGGGTACCTAGTTCGTTATTCTGAACTTGCAAAAACTGCGCTTGTGCTGACTTAAAATCGCGCCCGTAGTAATAGGCGATGCCTTTATTCATGGGCTCTTGATAATGCTGTGCCGCTTTTAGAAACTCGCCACGCTCAAAATACCACTGACCTTGTTGCTCGGGAGTCAGCCAAAGATTCATCCACGCTTGTTTCGCTGAGATCCAGAGTTGATCCACTTGTGACATAGATTGCGCCGTTGTCTCGGTTTTGCCACCGACGACACCGTTTCTGCGTGCGCTTCTGAGACAAAAATATTTGGACTTAATAAGGTTGCGATGAACATCCATTGCACCAACCAACCCTTTCTGAACCAAAGCAAAGCTAGCAGCATAATAGGAAAGACCAGATAGTAGCCCATATCACGCCAAGCATAGCTGACTCTCCCGAGATTTGCATGTGCCTTTCAACATCAATGGCAATTTGTTCAACATCAGCGTTGTCGATACTCAACGCGTAGTACCTTCCACCAGTGTCGTTGGCAAGCTGCTTTAGGCTGTCCCAATCTGTTGCTGCGCTTGATTGGTTGCGTTCACTGCCTACCGCCATCACCATGACGAGCACGTTTGAGTCTTCAAACGCTGTCTTATACTGTTCAATCGCCTCTGATGCTACGCCATCTGAAATAATGAGCACTGAACCCGATGAACTGCCTTTAAGCTGTGACTGTATTTGAGGGATAGCGGCTTGGGCACTCTTACCCTGAACAGGAATCACTTCTGGTGAAATAGCGTTTAAGAACGGCAAGAACACCTGATTATCTTCTGTCATTGGCATCGCGGTGTGAGCGCTGCCAGCAAAGACAATAAGCGATGTTTTTCCACCTTGACGAGCTTGCAGTAAGTCGCGAATTTTGTACTTGGCACGCTCGAGTCGAGAAGGCGGTAAATCACTTTGCATCATCGATTGGCTGGTATCGAGTACTATCACCAATTCGCCTTGATCCTCACCAAATGGTGAGGCCTCACGCTGCCAAGTCGGCCCTGCGCAAACAATAATAGCTAAGCTAAGAATCGCACTAAGGAGTTTAAGTGGCAGCTGGCTTTTCCACCCTTGCTCGCCAATAACCAACGCCTTTTGCAGATGCTCAGGAATGATGGTTTTCCAAGCAGCCAATGATTCTCTGCGCCAACGAAGTAGCAACAGCAAGGCTAATGGCACAAAAAGCAAGCAACCAATAGGGAGCGCATAAAATGGAACTGAGAAATAATTTGCTCGACGACTAGGGAGTTCATTGGATATTTCTCCCTGTTTGATTGGTCTCGTTAAGTTCACGAGGTTGACCATACCGACGGCGTAGCGTTGCGGTTGAAAAGGCAATCAAATACAAGATGACGACTACCATCAATGAATACTGGTGTACGGTTTGTTTAGGTCGGTATTGAGTACTTTCGTACAACTTCGGCTCTAACTCACCAATCGTTTGGTACGCTTGTTGAAGTGCTTCTTGGTCTAGGGCCTGAAATGCTGACCACCTGATTGGCTAGCAATATTATCGATCGTTGCATATCCAGCGCCTGCTCGCCGATGGTGGCGGGATCGCCCATCGCAATCACGTGAATACGCACACCTTTTGCCGCCGCGACAATAGCGGCATCTTAGGCTCTACAAAACTGCCTGTGTCATTACCATCGGTCAGTACCACGACGACTTTCTCTTTGTCTTTTGACGATTCAGATTGTTCAAATACCTTAATCGCGAGACTATCGCATCACCTAGATGTGTGCTCTGCCCTGCCATCGCCACTTCAGTCTGATCAAGTAACGCAAGCCAGACATCGTGATCCGCGGTGAAGGGCGTTTGAAGATAAGCCGCATCACCAAACAGTATCAGACCAAGTCGATCACCTTCTCGCGTTGCAACGAACTCATGCAAGACACTTTTGACAGCATCAAGCCTTGAGACCGCTTGACCATCTGACGAAGAGAAGTCCATCTCAGACATAGAGCCCGATAAATCAACCGCGACCATCACATCTCGACCAAGCTTTCTCTCTCGGTTTGTGGCTCGCCCAATACCGTAGGTTTGGTCATTGCAATAACCAATAGCACCATGAAACGATCAGTATTCCACGTTGCCACCAAGACGGTTGCAATTGGCTGGCACCAAGTTCTGGCTGCTCACCCAAAATATCCAGCAACTTATTAAAGAAAGGGACTTTGATGGCACTTTGTTTGGTCTTGTATGCAGGTACAAATCGATAGACAACCACTGGCAGCGGCAGAAGCAAAAGCCACAGCGGATACGTCAATGTTAAGGTAGACCAACTCATCGCAGACCTCCTTGAATACCAATTCTACTGAGACTGCGAGCAATCACTTGTTTTGCCTGCCAATACTGTTTAAGCCAATTAGGTACGGGGTGATGTTCAATCCACCTATGTACTTGTTGATAAATATGTTCTGATTCCGAAGCGTCTAGTGTCACTTTTGAACTCAGTAAAGTGCGTAACCATTTTCCACCCAACTCAACATTAAATTGAGCATCAGGACTGACATAGCGGTTCAATTGCTCTATCCATGCCGCTCCATATTGCTGAGATTGAGAGATTTTAAGGTACTGCGTGACACTTTTTAGTACGTCGTAACACATCTGGTCGCGTTGTGGTGATGTTTTGTTGCTTTGCAGAATAGCGAGTGCTTCTCTTCGGTAACGAAGCATAGAATGGCGACAATAGCCGCGAAAAAGTTTAACGCCAATGAGTAGAACGATGAGTAATCCGATAAGTTGCCATCCAATGGTTTGTGGCAACCAACTAACAGAATCAGGATTAGGAACTTCGAGCATGTTACGCAAAATGTAAGAGCTAGGTGCAGGTTGAGTCATGAGCTAAACCCTCCTACAGCTCGTTTAAACCTGGCAATGTGGTCACCATCGGTCGTCAGTTCAATCACAGGTAATTTTTTTATCGACATAAGCTGGCGTAAGCTTTCCAGTTTGCTTTGAGATTGGGCTGCCAAACCAGCATTGGCGGCATTGAGTTTATGTTTCTCTCTCACACTTAGCTGATACTTACCATCGCCAAATACTAACGTTGACGCATCAAGAATCTCTTCAGGTAGCCTACGTTCTAGTGGGTCCGAGATGATTACGCTGAGGATGTCATTGTGCTGTTGTAGGTATTTCAGTCGGTCAATATCATGCTCTGTCGCGTCTGACCAATCCGATATGAAA
>ASHK01000274.1 GCA_000695745.1 Vibrio madracius
AAAGAAAAAAACGTTGGGGACTAGTCGTTGCAGGCAGCTCAGTCCGTTATCGAAAGCGCATCCACATGTTTGACAAAATCACCATGAAAACCCAATGCGTCGCAACAGATGACAAGTGGTTTTACCTCGAACAGTCTATGTGGGTGAAAGGCGAGCCTTGTTCATCGGTTTTGATTCGAGCTGGTGTCACATCAAAGCAAGGCATCGTTGCTCCGCTTGAAGTCGTGGATGCCGCAGGTGTAAGCCCTGCGGACAACGAAACGCCACAATGGGTACAGGAATGGGTCGACTCGTGAGCAGCATCGACCTTGGCCGCCATCTAATGTGGCTTAATTTATCGGAACCAAAGGCACAATAATTTGAACTGTGTCTAAAGGTTTGGTTTAAGATCCAGAGCTATTTACTGAAAGCTATCCATAAAAGGATAGCTTTCTTGTCATAGTGCTTTACTTATACCAATAAAATCCATTTTTTATCGTCAGTTCTCTAAACCAATCCCCTGACATTTTGATAGAACGTGTAAAATTATTTTCTCGGTCTACGCGAATAAGGCCATAGCGATTCTTATAAGCATTGAGTGGTGACCAGTTATCCATATGGCTCCAGAGGTGGTAGCCAAAACAATTCGCTCCTTCTTCGATAGACTTATGTAGCCACATTAAGTGATCTCGTATAAAGTCGATCCGATAATCATCCATGATCTTTCCGTTAACGTCTAAGAATCGCTCCTCTTGCTCAACACCCATGCCATTTTCAGATACAAACCAAGGCATGTTGTTATACCTTTGTTTAATCACATTACCGATATCATATAGTGCTTTAGGATAGATCTCCCAACCTCTGCTTTCATTATAAATAGCGTTTGGATCTCTATATTCTTCCCAAACATTATTGGGGTACATATTACTATGATCAGGGAATGGCTTACCTGCGACCGCTTTACATCTTACTGGGTTATAGTAGTTAATCCCCAAGAAGTCGATTCGATTATGACTAATTAACTTCATGTCATCGTCAGTCATATCAGGCATTAAATTATTCTGTTCTAGCTGTTCGATAAGCAAATCTGGAAACTTACCAAGAATTAATGGATCTAAGAACATATAATTATGCCAAGCATCGTAGTGTTGGCATGCTTTTACATCCATTGGATTTTTATTATCAGCAGGAATACCTAATAATAAATTACTCACAATGCCAATCTTTCCATCAAGCTCTAATTTTCTATATTCATTGATGGTTTTTGCCATTGCAAGTGAAATATTAAATGCTGCTTGATAGAATTTTTTCTCACTATCCTCAAATGGCCAATCTCTAGGCGTATAGTACTTGTTCATAACAGAGCAAATAGGTTCATTATGAACGATCCAGTATTTAACTTTCTCTCCAAATAATTGAAAGCAGATTTTTACAAAATGGATGAAATGTTCCACGACTTCACGGCTAGCCCAACCACCTTTTTCCCCCATCTCTGCTGGCATATCCATATGAAATAGATTTACCATTGGTTCTATGTTATTTTTGCTGAGCTCATCTATATAGTCATTATAGAATTGTTGACCTTGTTCATTAATATCAGTAGCGTTCTTCATGAGTCTAGACCATGAAATCGAAATTCGAACAGAGTTCATTCCAATCGCTCTCATGAGCTGAACGTCTTTCTTATAATTGTTTATTACATCTGAAGTACTGAATGGGCCTACACCATCATGAAAATCTTGTGGATCAATTTCAAATTTCATATCGTAGCAAACTTTTTGTCTGCCTTCCGGGAGACCTTCACTTTGTAGCGCAGAAATAGCGCCTCCCCATTTAAAATTATCAGGGAATATATACTTTTTCATTTATACGGCCTTTTCCTGAGCACAGTATGTTTTATCTAAATTACGAATAAACGGAATCCAAATTAAGACACCAATAGCGATTTGTACAATTTGCACCACAGAACCCATATAACTATTTGTTGTGATGAAACCAGAAATAATTTGTGGTGTTGTCCATGGGACGCGAACTCCGGTTGGTGGTCCAACTAAATCAAGCACAATAAACACATAATAGACAGCAGTATTGACAACACGGCACATGACCCAAGGATGAAGAGTTTGAAGTTCAGTACCATTGGAAATCCGAACACAACAGGTTCAGAGATATTAAATATTGCTGGGACTGCGGCTGCTTTTGAAACTGCTCTTAGTCTTTGACTCTTCGCAACAATTAAAGCTGCGATGACCGCACTAGACATGGCTGAAATAACAAACGCTTGGTGGAATGTTAAGTTAAAAATGTGTGGCAGTGGGTCACCAGCTATGAAAGCGTCTAGGTTAGCTAAGTTAGCCGCTTCCCAAACAGGACCAATGATGGCTTCAACTGTAGAATCACCTTGAAGACCAAAGAACCAAAGCAGCTGAATAATAAACTCGGCCAGAAAGAAAGCAGGGCGCTAGTGCCTAAACTTGTAAGCGGGATTTGTAAAAACTGATATATAACATCATGCAAACTACTATAACCGGCTTGTAAGATGGCGAAGCGCAAAATGACACCGACTAGCAATGTACATAGCATAGGTATCAACATTGAAAATGATCGTTCAACTGCTGGTGGCACTGAGTCAGGCATACGGATTTTAGGTGCATGCTTTTCGAACAGTTCCATTAAACGTCCAGACAACAGCGCCATTACAATAGCGACAAATATCCCTTTAGCTCCTAGATAATCCATCGACACAACGTTATTGACGCTTGAGCCGTTGAAATCTAGGGTAAGTGGAATTTGCATCAAGAACATCATTACACCGACAAATAGGTAGTAAAATGCTGTTTTCTGTTTCTCAATACCATATTGATAAGATATCGAAGCACTAATATATAGCGCAAGCATTCCCAGTGTTGCAGACACCATTGGGCTGAACAGACTTTGTATAAAACCAAGAGTCTCTTGACTAAGAACCTTATCTGCATAAGGAAAGTACATAATAATAAGTGCGAATGAGCCTATCAGACTGATAGGGATACTTTTTGAAAATCCGTCTCGTAGAATCAAAAAATATGAGTTACTTCCAAACTTCGCCATACCTCTCTGTAGCGCATGTATGTAGCCATCAAGCTTTGCACTGTTTTCAACTTTACTATTCATAGTTCACCATTAAAATCCATATCCATGTTTTCAAATACGAAACGAGTATCCATATATGAACAATTGCGTGCAACTAACAAATGAACGTTTTTTGATCTGCTTCACGAGTAATATCGCTGACGATGTTTAATGTTTTTGGTTTGGGGGTGACAAGGGCATGCTTTAAAAATGGCGAGCAAGCACAAACAAATCCTTGGATTCACTGGCTTGCGCTGCCACTTCATCGTTATATATTGGGAATTTTGAGTGTGGAACTAGGGAAGATAAGAGGCATCCTACGATATCGATAAGCTATCGCAGGATGAAAGAGTCTACAGTCGCATATTTTTATTAATAGTATGGCAAGTTTCTTTTAGGGTTGTTTTGATGTCATTGATATCCACTTTCCGCTCTTGCCAAACACTTTGATATAACTCTAAAATCGGGCTAGTAATCACGGCAATCAACTCATCATTTACATCATATATCGGACAAGATAAGTTGGTTAGTGCGACGATATCTTTACTTGGTTCTGAAACTATCTCATTGATTTTGCTGCGTTCTATTGCGTTTTGGTTTTCAGAAAAGTAGTCGTCGTCGATTCCCACCTCTTTTACAATTCGTCGTCTTTGTGCATCGTGTGCGAAGGTGAGTAAACACAATCCAGACCCCGATGTTTTCACATCAATAACCGATCCAATTTTGATATTAACCCCAACGGATGTAGGCGGATCAACTTGATGTACGACGATGAGCTGACCACTTCGATATATCGCTAAGTGGCACGGTTGTTTCGTTTCCGCAGAGAACTCGGCCATTGACTCTCTCGCGGCAGAGATCAACTGAGTGGTAATGGTTTCGCGAATGACCAGATAATTTAATTTGTGTGTCAAACGATAGAGCCCGTTGTGGAGCTCTACATATTGTCGCTGTTCTAAAACACATATGGTTCGGAAGATTTGCGAGACTGTTTTGTTTAACTGAGTTGCAATATCAGCCTTACTTAACCCTTTACGCGTATGCGCTAATAGCTCAATGATGTTCAAGCCCTTCTCTAGAGCTTCAGACTTGTACTTTTTTTCGTCCATAGAACGCCTCAGTGATATAGATCATAAATAATGGATAAGAGTGTTGCTGTCAACATTTCAGCATAATACCATATATGAAAGTTAAGTTCACATATGGAAATTTGATATTCCGGCGTGAACTTTCTACCTCTAGTGCGTTTGACTGTAGCGTCATCGCAACAGTCATTGCCATAGGGCATCAATTGTAAGTAAAAATTGACCGTCACTGCAACGCTGTTTGAGGAAGCAAGTTACAGAGGTGCAATAAAACCCTTTAGGTAAGGAAGATAGTGCTCTCTGTAATCCAAAAATTGAGTTGGCTCCAATTAAGTAGCGTCAGCATTAATGGTCATTGTTACGAGCATGCTTGGATAAGTGATAACGCCGTTATTGTTGGTTAGCGATATCGTTAAAGTATTAGTTTTTTACTTATAAAAGGAAATGTTATGTTTAGAATTATGCTCTGTTGTTCCGCTGGTATGTCAACTAGCTTGCTTGCAAAAAAAATGCAGGAGTATGCTGATTTGAATGAAATTCCTGCCGAGGTCGAAGCTTATGGCACTGACCAATTTGTCTCAAACAAGGAACGATACCAAGTTGTTTTATTGGGGCCACAGATAAGTTACATGCTAAACGATTTATCAGCGAAGGCGGGCGATTTGCCCATTGAAGTCATTGATATGTTGGATTATGGCCTACTAAACGCAGATAAAGTGTTTAACCGAGCGATAGAGCTAATAGAGTCTACTAAAGTTGAGGCATTGTAGTAATGGATCTAGAAAGCCAAATCATGGGCATCATCGTTAATGCTGGTCATGGACGAAGTTTATGTTACGAATCACTCAATGCGGCTAAGAGTGGAGATTTTATAAAAGCTGAAGAGTTGATTGATCAGTCAAGAGAAGCGTTAAGTCAGGCTCATTTAATTCAAACGCAATTGATTGAAGCCGATGAAGGTATGGGCAAAACGCCAATGACCTTAGTAATGGTACACGCACAAGACCATTTAATGACTAGTATCCTTTGTAAGGAGCTGGTGATAGAAATGATTGATATTCACAAAAAGTTTAGAAAATACGACTCGTAACTTTAATACGTCATATTTACTATAACGAGGATATATCATAAATAGTTCAAGATCCTAATGTAAAGGATACTTGAATTGATAATGGCACTATAAAGTTGAATTCTATCTATAATAGCTAGTTTAAATTTATAGTGCCAAAAGATAGTTACTACTCATTACTTTATTAAATTGTATCGCAGTGATGATCTTTGTTAATTTGCGCTTCTATAATAAAAAT
>ASHK01000275.1 GCA_000695745.1 Vibrio madracius
CATGGTAAGAACACCGACGCTTGTTGCTGCACATTTGGAATAGTGGTGATTAAGCCAATCAAATTGCTGCCCCACACCATAAAGACCAATGTAAGACCACTACAAATAATCACACTCCAAAAGAAGGTCGCTAGCAGTGACTCAGTCAGCGCGGTTCGACTTTTTGCACTATCGCCTTTCCGACCATGGCTTCCATCGCATAAGCAAAACCATCCATGCCATAAGAGATGATCATTAAAAAGCTCATCAACACAGCGTTAGCAGCCACAATGTCATCACCAAAAGCCGCCCCTTGGAAGGTCATAAAGCTAAACGTCGCTTGTAGGCAGAGAGAGCGTAAGAAAATATCTCGGTTCAGTTTTACAAACCGGCCAATATCGCTGGCGACATCGGAGAGCAAAGAGCGTATAGCAGGTAACTTGCGGTGATTCCAAGTGCGCCATACACACCAGAGTCCGAAAGCACAACCCGAGTAATCGGCGAGCACAGATGCTAACGCCGCCCCTTCGACTTTCCAGCCAAATCCAATAACAAAAAGCACATCAAGCGCAATGTTGACGACATTGGTGATAATGACCATCCACATCGGTGCTTTGGCATTTTGTGTGCCTAGCAACCAACCCAGTAGTACAAAGTTGAGTAGTGACGCAGGCGCACTCCAAGCACGGATCGAAAAATACTGGTGACCATAGTATTTCACATCCTCACTAGCACTACTCAATGAGAAGACAAGATCGGCGATGACGCTGTGCAGCAATAAAAATACCAACGCAAAGCTCAACGCCATCAGTGTTCCCTGCAAAAATACTAAGGCTAGCTGTCGATTATCCTGAGCACCAAAAGATTGAGCTGTCAGCCCAGTTGTCGACATTCTAAGAAAGCCGAGTAGCCAAAAGGTCACACTGATCATCGTGCTACCGAGTGCCACGCCTCCGAGATACCAAGAATGCTCTAAATGACCAATAACTGCGGCATCCACTAACCCCAGAAGCGGCACGGTAATATTCGAAAGCACCATAGGAATGGCTAATAGCAAGACCCGACGATGAAGTTCAATATTGGACAGAGTAGAGAAATATTGTCGAAACACGCAGACCCCAAAAACAACACCACCATAGAAACTAATGGTGGTGGTTAAAAAATAGTAGGGACTATAGTAGCGTTAATTGACCTCGGTTCCTACTCTTACCATTCAACATTAATCACGTTCGGTGTTAATCGATGTTTATATAGCGGCAGTTTTGCGATGATGCGCTGCCACTTCGACCAACGCTGACAGTGTTGGTCAATAGGTGAAAGGAGTGACACTTTATGAATCCATGGCAGCCAGTTCAACAATCGCTCTGTGGGACGACGCAAACCATGTTGATAACGCTCACAGCCCATCTTTTTACCTAGGCGCGAGGTCGTCAAATCACCAGCCAATACCACACATGCCTGAGCATGTTGAAAATAACAACCGATAGATTGGATAAAGTGTGCAATTCGGTTTTCTCTGCGTTCTAGAAGAGCCTGTTCGCAAACCACTAGTACAGGTCTGTCATTGGGAACCGATAAGGAATGAAGCCAGCTCATATCATCAATAGAGCCACACCTTAGTTGGTAACGCTCACTCTTGTGGAACAATCGTTGTCGCCACACTAGGTGTTCATTGGTGTCCACTTCAACCCAATGACAACGACCATTATCAAGGCGGTAGAATCGGGTATCGAGTCGTGCTCCGACATTAATGACCCAACCATCGGGGTTAGTTTCTAAAAAGCGTTTAACTTGCAGATCACAGATTTGCGTCAGTGTAGCGTGGAGAAGCTGGCTTTGGTCTACATTACCAGTGAGACAATCGGGGGCGAGATGACAACGACGACAAGCGTGAGCAGCAATAGGATCATAAATAATGCCATCATCTAACAGGCTTTCGCGACTTCGAAACCAAAGAGGTCGAAGTAACTTAGTTGGCACATCAAAATGCTCTGACTCACGACTCGTTTGATTTTTCATGTTCCACCCTCCGAAAGAGTGAAAATGATAATCGATATCAAATAACTTCACAAGACAAATGATAATTAATGTCATTTAACTTGTGAGCAAGTGTAAAAAAGCGACAGGAAGACCTGTCGCTTTCTATCGCCATTCGCGAAACTGTTAGCATCTTTTGACGCTTCACAATTATCCGTTTGTTATTTGTGCTTCCACTGCTAATTCTTGTTTGTCATCATCCTGATGCGTTTTCGCGTTCCCTAGCAAAGCCATTTGCGCGAGTTCTTCCTAAACCCTGTCCATCTAAGCTCTCGTCCTGAGAAAAGTTGACCATCCTTATCCGCTTACACTCCTAGTGCAAGCCAATCCGTTGCGCTTTCTCTAACTATCCTAGTTAGACATCCATGAAAACCATCTTGGCCTGAAATCCGTGTGTCTACTTCCTGTCGACAAGGGACAATTTACCCGAGCGAGAATTGAAAACAACCTGCTGATTGCTTTTTTCATGTCGCATTTACATAAAATCCAACAAAAAACATATTTTTCATAAAGTTATAAAAATTACAGAGCAATTTGGCGACAATAACTATGGCAAATCTCTCACAACTTCATCAGCCATCTCGAACAAGGCGCACAAAGCGCCTAGTGACCAACGAGTGAGACAAGTCACTAAAAGCAACAATGCCCCTTCTTTCGAAGGGGCATTGTTCGCTCGGTTTGGCATAAAGAAACTATGGTTGGGCTGCTAAGTTGTTGCAACGTTGAATTGGATTAGTGTAGACCGCCTACATACTTAGATAGAGTGTCGATATCATCATCATTCAGCTTCTTAGCGATATCACGCATCATAGCGTTCATATCATTAGCACGATCACCGCTACGGAATTTTTCTAATTGAGCTTTCACATATTCGGCATGCTGACCTGAAATTTTAGGGAAACCAGACAGCTCTGTGCCATTACCACGAGGGCCATGACAAGCAATACAAGCCGTGATACCACGTTCAGAGTCGCCTGCCATGTACAGCACTTTGCCTTGGTCAACGACATTTTCAGGCGTACTATTAGGAGCTAGAGGCATTGAAGAGTAATACGCAGCCAAATCTGCCATATCTTGTTCCGTTAGTGGCATAGCCATACCACTCATCACTGGATCGTAACGACCTTGCTTACCGCTACTCGTCATACCGAGTTTCAGATCTTTTAGTTGTTTTTCAATATATTTGGCGTGTTGACCAGCAATGCTAGGGTACATAGTCAACTGACTGTTACCATCAGTTCCATGACACGCAACACAGGTTTGGGATTTTGCTTTACCAGCTTCAATATCGCCTTGGGCCCATACTGAGCAGCTGACTACAAGACTCAAGATTAGCGCTAATTTTTTCATGACATTCCATTATAATTATTAAGCTTCCAGTACCACTATACGCCTCGTACGACCCTACAAACTGGTGCCAAAAGGACAAAGTGAGGTAACACGGCAATTAATACCGTTCATGGTACAATGTGTGGCCATATGCCGAGCACGGTTATTTTACACAATTTCACAAAAAAGTAATCAATCGACTACACAAAGTCGAGATGGAGTTAACAGTGAGCGTAAAAATTCATTATCAAAACACGCATTTCATAACAAGTGCACCAGATATTCGTCACTTGCCAGAAGATGAAGGAATCGAAATCGCGTTTGCAGGACGCTCCAATGCAGGTAAATCCAGTTCACTAAATCGTTTAACGAATCAACGAGCTCTGGCTAAAACCAGTAAAACTCCTGGTCGTACTCAACTTATCAACTTATTTAAGGTTGACGAAGGCTGTCATATTGTTGACTTACCTGGATACGGCTTTGCTCAAGTACCTCTAGAGATGAAGAAGAAGTGGCAAAAGTCACTGGGTGAGTACTTACAAAAACGCAAGTGTTTAAAAGGTCTAGTGGTGTTAATGGATATTAGACACCCAATGAAAGATCTCGACCAACAACTTATTCAATGGGCGGTAGAATCGCACATTCCGGTGCAAGTACTGTTAACGAAAGCGGACAAGCTCAAAAGTGGGGCGCGTAAAGCTCAAGTGCTTAAAATTCGTGAATCAGCGCTAGCATTTGGTGGCGATGTTCAAGTAGACGCCTTCTCCTCATTAAAAGGAATCGGTGTTGATCAACTGCGCAACAAACTGGATACATGGTTCGCTCCAGCATTTGAAATGTTAGAAGACGATATCAACGACGATATCGAAGAAGAGTAAGCCCCGAAACAAAACGCCCCGCCATCCTGGCAGGGCAATGGGAGAGAGAAGATTTAGTTATTGTTTGCAAAAAGAATCTATCAACTTCGTTGATAATTCAATTATCTACTCCGCAAAATGTGAGCTAATCTTCTCCACCACCTTCAATCCCTACCGTAAAAACCCTCAACCTATTCTTTATTTTTCATATAGTTATAAGAAAACCACCAAGCTCGATAGCGCGCTTAGTTCTATGTGTAAATTATCAAGATTGTGAAGGTCGTTAAATTACAATTTGAATGGGAAATTTACGTAAAAATCGAAGAAAAGTAACGAGAAGTTTCGGAAAGATTGCTACGGATAAAATTTTCTTTGCCACAAGAAAAAAACGCCCCAGTCAAATACTGACTGGGCGGCTGAATCAGCCTAATCCAATAACGTGAAACAAAAGGTCTGAAAGATAGAACATCTTACCTCTGTACCCTACGCGTTCTAATGTACAACAACTGATCAGAAAATGAAACCGTTTTTTGTAGTTTTTTTCATGAAACTTTGTTAACAGACATAACTGTATTAGATATAAAAACTTTTTTAATGGTAAAAAAAAGCCAGCGACTGTGCGCTGGCTCATGTTAATTAACCAAAATTGCTTAAATTTTGTCTAGTGCGCCTGATCCCAGTTGTCACCGTGACCGGCTTCAGCGACTAAAGGAACATCAAGTTCTGCTGCTGATTCCATCAATTTCTGTATTTTACTTTCAATTTCGCTCAAAGATGACGATTCCACTTCAAATACCAGTTCATCGTGTACT
>ASHK01000276.1 GCA_000695745.1 Vibrio madracius
GTTTGAATATCGCCGTGGTTATAAGTTCTCAACTTATGCGACTTGGTGGATCCGTCAGGCAATCACTCGCTCTATCGCAGACCAAGCACGTACGATTCGTATTCCAGTGCATATGATCGAAACGATCAACAAGCTGAACCGTATTTCTCGCCAAATGCTTCAAGAAATGGGCCGCGAGCCTCTTCCAGAAGAATTGGCAGAACGTATGCAAATGCCGGAAGATAAGATTCGTAAAGTACTAAAAATCGCTAAAGAACCTATCTCTATGGAGACACCAATTGGTGACGACGAAGATTCGCATCTAGGTGATTTTATCGAGGATACTACTCTAGAGCTGCCTGTTGACTCTGCAACAATGACGAGCCTACGAGTGGCGACTAAAGACGTGCTAGCAGGTCTTACTCCTCGTGAAGCAAAAGTACTGCGTATGCGTTTCGGTATTGATATGAACACTGACCATACTCTAGAAGAAGTAGGTAAACAGTTCGACGTAACGCGTGAGCGTATCCGTCAGATCGAAGCAAAAGCACTACGTAAACTGCGTCACCCAAGCCGCTCAGAGACCCTGCGTAGCTTCCTAGACGAGTAATTCGTCACCAAATCAACAAAAAGGTGAGCACTAGCTCACCTTTTTTGTTTTATGCGGTTTAAGTGATTAAAAAGCAAGCGCAATTACCCCTTATTGCGTCTAGACACCTAGCGTCCCTTCCCCTATAATCATCCACCTATCGGCCCCTTAGCTCAGTGGTTAGAGCAGTCGACTCATAATCGATTGGTCCCCAGTTCAAGTCTGGGAGGGGCCACCAAATTTAGAAAAGGCGCGTGGAGAAATCCATGCGCCTTTTTTGTTATTCAGACGTACTAAGATGTATTATCACTAGCACTCAGCCCATTAAGCAAGTAACGTTATTGAGAGTAGCTGAAGGTGATGGTTAATATATTGTTACACAACTTTCACCATTAACTCTTTACACCAGTTCTCTGGCATTGAACACTTCCTTGCAACGTAAAGTTAGCAGTCCATAAAGTAGAGTCCAAAAGATATTATGAATAATACGACAGCTAAAAAGTCGAATCCCCTATTTGAAATCCTGTTTAATGTCTTCATCCCTTCTTTCATATTGATGAAATTCAGCGGTGAAGAACACTTGGGAACGACCATGGCCTTGGTTGTTGCCTTACTGTTCCCTGTCGTCTACGGAGGCATGGATCTCATCCGGAATAATAAGTTTAACTTTATCTCTGCGCTTGGCTTCATCAGTGTCTTATTAACGGGTGGTATTGGTTTGCTAGAGTTAGATACTCGCTGGTTAGCCCTAAAAGAAGCGCTGATACCAGGTCTCATTGGTTTAGCTGTCCTTGGCTCAACGTTTACTCGATACCCGTTTATGCAGAAGATGATCTTAAACGATAGCATCTTCAACTTGTCATTAATCAAACAGCGCTTAAATGAGCGAGGTAATACCGAAGGGTTTGAACGTTGTTTGGTGTCATCGAATTATCTATTTGCCAGTACCTTTGCCTTCTCATCGGCAATGAACTATTTCTTAGCAACGTGGATTGTTACCAGCCCAGCAGGAACGCCAGCATTTAATGAAGAACTCGGTAAACTCACACTCTATAGCTACCCTATTATCGCAATACCAAGCATGTTGATGATGGTCGGTATCTTTTACTACCTGTGGCGTCAGATTCGCCAAATGACATCACTAGAGACAGAACAGATATTCCATAGTCAGTAACCCAAAGCCGCCTGAGAGTAACTACCCTCTCAGGCGTTTTAAATCAATACGCCGCCTTCCTCGACCTGTCCAACCAAACTCTCATTTCTTAAACTCTAGCCGCTGATTCTCACGATTTACCCTACCAGTTTCCATCGTATTTCATGTGTATCTCTGGGTATGAAATCGCAAATTTTTTCGATGTGAATTAAGTACTAGTGATAGCAATATTAGAATCCTGAGCAGTCTAAAAACTATATACCAGAGCGCTGAAACGATGGGTTATTTATCGATTTGCGATAATAATCACAACAAATGACCGTCTCAATTTTCCACCAAAAATTAACGTCTAAATTTATGTAGTGATCACAATCACGTTAAATTCAAATAGAAAAAAAGCCCCTTACAAAAAAGGAAAGAAAAGAAAGTAAGCACTAACATACAATCATCAATTAAAGGCAAAGTGTGATGTATACCCACTCTCCTTGCTGTTTAAAAAAACACTCGAATCTGGCAGTTTTTGACGTTTTTAACGTGTCAAAAAAGCATTTTGACGTTTTTAACGGGAACAGTAATTGATAAATTATCTTTTAAGGTGTTTTCTTAATAACGCCTAAGGCCTACAGGCCACTCTTTAGGACACATATTAAGAGGTAGGCTTTAGCACAATGTGAGGAAGGTAGACTTACCTTCCAGTGAAACAAAAGCAAATAGTAAGGAATAGCTATGCTTGCGCATATTAAAAAAACAGCACTAGCGACCGCAATTATCGCAACCTCAGTAACAGGCTTTAGCTCTGTTACCGTCGCAGCAGAACGCAGCGAATTGACCATCCACCCGAAAGAGTTCAACACTTTTGTACGCAACTTTAACCCTTATCTGGGTGCGACCAACTTACACACTACGACAGATTTCTTATTCGAACCTTTAGTTGTTTTCAACGAAATGCACGGTAACAAGCCAGTATTTCGTTTGGCTGAAGGCTTCAAAATGTCGGATGACCTAAAAACCGTGACCTTTGATATCCGCAAAGCGTGAAATGGTCTGACGGCGAAACCTTTGATGCTGATGACGTTCTATTCTCATTCAATCTAGTGCAGAAAAATCCGGCACTAGACCAAAGCGGCATCAACTCTTGGGTAGAGAAAGTTGAAAAACTGAGCGATTACCAAGTGAAGTTTTATCTAACTGAAGCAAACTCAAACGTTCCTTACGAGATTGTTAAAGTGCCAGTTGTGCCTGAACACATTTGGAAAGACGTTAAAGATCCAACGACCTCACAAACGAAAACCTGTAGGCTCTGGTCCATTTACTGAGATCGATACGTTCACTCCGCAGCTATACGTTCAATGCCGCAACCCTAACTATTGGGATAATGACAACCTAGAAGTAGATTGTCTGCGCGTTCCACAAATCGCTAACAACGATCAGTTCCTAGGTAAAGTCGTTAACTCAGAAATGGACTGGACATCATCGTTTATTCCTGACATTGACCGCACTTATGCTGCCGCCTCTCCTAACCATCAATATTGGTATCCACCGTCAGGTACGCAAGCATTTGTTGTTAACTTCAAAAACCAAGAATGCAGCAAAAAAAGAAGCCCTCACTAACGTCGACTTCCGTCGTGCATTCTCAATGGCACTTGACCGTCAAACTATTATCGATATTGCTTTCTACGGCGGCGGTACTGTGAATGACTTTGCTTCTGGTCTTGGCTACGCATTCTCTGCTTGGTCTGACGAAGCGGTTCACAATAAATATAAAGGCTACAACAGCTATGATGTTGAAGGTGCAAAAGCATTACTAGAAAAAGCAGGCTTTAAAGACGTCGATGGCGATGGCTTTGTCGATACTCCATCAGGCAAATCGTTTGAGCTATTCATCCAATCACCAAACGGTTGGACAGACTTTAACAACACAGTTCAACTGGCTGTAGAACAACTGGCTGAAGCAGGCATTAAAGCTAAAGCTCGAACGCCTGATTTCTCTGTGTACAACCAAGCTATGTTAGAAGGTAACTACGACGTCGCTTATACCAACTACTTCCACGGTGCTGATCCATACACATATTGGAACTCTGGTTATAACTCAACGCTTCAAGCTGGTGATGGTATGCCTCGCTTTGCGATGCACTTCTACAAGAATGCTGAGTTAGATAACTTACTAAATAGCTTCTACAAAACAGCAGATAAAGATGAGCAGTTAGAAATTGCTCATGGCATCCAGAAGATCATTGCTCAAGACCAAGTCACTATTCCAGTAATGTCTGGTGCTTACATGTACCAATACAACACCAAACGTTTGCGGGTTGGTGGAACGAGCAAAATCCTAAAGGCCGTCCAAATATTTGGGCAGGTATTCCGGAGCGTCTACTACACGTACTGGACCTAAAACCAGTGAAGTAAACACAAACTAAAAGCGGTACATCCGTACCGCTTTCTTCCCCTCTCTATGTCTATTTGATGTTTGGCGCTCGTCGTCAGGGGATTGCTCGTCTCTAATTTGGAGGCGGCGTAGCCAGCCAAGGAAAAAGCTGGGTAATTAAGGTGTGAGTTATGGGTTATTTTTTAAGACGTTTGTCATTATATGCAGTAGCACTATTAGTTGCGGCTACTATCAACTTTATTATTCCAAGGGCGATGCCGGGCGATCCGGTCACTATGATGTTCGCTCATACAACGGTGCAAATTACACCAGAACGAATTGCCGCGATGAGAGAGCTATTGGGCTTTGTTGACGGTAACTTATTTGTTCAATATCTGACCTACATGAAGAACATTTTAAGTTGGGAGCTTGGTGTTTCGGTTCAGTTCTTCCCATTGACGGTTAGTGAGCTGTTAGGCGGTGCATTTGGTTGGTCACTGTTTCTGGCAGGCACCGCTGTCGTGATGTCTTTCTCTATCGGTTCAATTCTCGGTATTTTCGCCGCTTGGAAGCGCGGGTCTCGTTTCGACACATTCGTCACTCCTGGAATGCTCATCATTCAAGCGATCCCCCCTGTGGTTATTGCCATGTTAGCCATGTTCATCTTTGCGATAGGCCTGAAATGGTTTCCTACGGGTTATGCTTATACCCCAGGCACCATTCCTGAGTGGACGAGCTGGGCATTTATCAAAGATATGCTTTATCACGCAGCGCTTCCCCTATTTTGCGCCACTGTCATTCAAATCGGTGGCTTCCTAGTAAACATGCGTAACAACATGATCAACTTGTTGGGAGAAGACTACATCACTATGGCTCGCGGTAAGGGCCTAAGTGAAAACCGCGTCGTCTTCAACTATGCAGCGCGTAACGCGCTCCTACCTAGTGTCACCGCGCTTTCCATGGCGTTAGGTATGGCGATTGGTGGTCAGTTAATTGTCGAAATCATCTTCAACTATCCAGGGCTTGGCAGTGTCATGCTAAATGCGATTCATGCTCGTGACTACCAAGTACTGCAAGGACAACTTCTTATTATGACGCTCTTTATGCTGTTCTTTAACTTAGCTGCAGACATGTTGTATGTCGTGCTAGACCCACGTCTACGCAAAGGAGGCAAATAGTCATGAAAGGTTTTCTCTCTTTAGTTTGGCGTAATACCACGGCGCGTATCGGACTTATCATCATCGGCTTATTTATGTTTGTGGCCATTGCCGCACCTCTAGTCACCAAACATGCACCAGACAAGCGTACGGGTAACCCTCACGAATACCCATCAGCGGTGGTGAAGTTAGCACAAGCTAACCCAGACGGCTGGGTAGCGCAAAATCTAGCGGATGATCGTAGAACGTTACTCATGTCGAAAAAGGCAGATCATGTATTGGGAACCACACGTATGGGGCGTGATGTATGGTCTCAAGTAGCTTACGGCGCTCGCGTATCACTGATGGTGGGTTTTAGTGCTGGCCTAATCGTATGCGTGTTAGCCACGGTAATCGGAATTTCCGCGGGTTACTTTGGCGGCCGTGTTGATAGTGTACTGACCTCGGCAATGAACATCATGCTGGTGATTCCGCCCTGGCCTCTTCTCTTTGTTGTTGCCGCCTCGTTGGTGA
>ASHK01000277.1 GCA_000695745.1 Vibrio madracius
TTTTCGCCAAGCATTAATTTATCTCGGTCAAGACAAATTGAAGTTGTTCGTTTCTCTAACGGTGGCTTCTTTTATTTCCAGTAATAAGCCTAAAGCGCTGTATGAGCTGTCTTTGCAACGGGCACAATTTTGTCGATTAATGACCAAATATCCCCAATTTAAACAGCACCAAGACCAAGCCTTTATGATAGGTCTGTTTTTCTATTCTAGATGCTTTGATGGATCTGTCTTTGGATACCTTACTCAAGCAACTTCCCCTGTCTGATGAAATCAAAGGAGCATTGATAGAGCGACAAGGTCCTTATGGATGTTTGCTATCACTCGGCGAGTGTTTTGAAATGGCAGATTGGAAAGGTGTTGAGCATCATAGAATGCGGTTGGGTTTGTCTCAAAATGCAGTGTTTTCAGCGCTGGCGGATGCCAGCGCTGGAGTCAAAAAATGCAGTCGCTGAGTTAACGGGTGCTCGGCAACACATCCAACATATTTTGGTAGGCCATTTTATCCGCGATGTTTTTCGGCAACGCGGATAAAACAGGATGCCATGTTTTTAGTGCAGCTTGTTGATACCCAAATGACCCACGATATCACTGCCTACCATGAATCTCTCTGGATAGGCTTCAATGAGAGATATCCAACGTCGATCCAATTGGCCATCAGGCATGATGACGTCAATTAGCGTCCATGAGGCTAAGATGTACAGATTGTCATGTTCACTAAGTAAGTCAGCAACCGTTTCGTAGAGAAACTTCATCTTAATGGTTCGAGTAAGTGTCGATGTTGTACCCGCATGAGCCCATAAAAAGCGTGTATCTGGATTGGTACTCAATGCTTGCTCTAGTTCTTCGAGATAGAGCGGGTTATCTTCTCGCTGTGATGTAATATTGGTATGCAGTAACACTGGCAAATCGTATTGGGCGGCAAGTTGATAGACTTTTTGCAACGCAGGATGATTAGCGCGAGGTTTTTCATCGGCAGTCAGTGCGGTTAAATGATCATGTCGAGTGATTACTTCACCAATGCCTTGCCAAAAATTAGGTCGGTATTTGAGTTCTTTTTCTATATGTTCCGCGGCATTCAGGTCAGTGGTATTAAAACCGCTCAAAAATGGGTGCAGCCTAGCTTGGCTCTCAGCGGGCAAAGCTTCAACGTCTCGGGCGACCAACTCATCGGTGTGTGAGTAATAATACACCGATGAGTCGTCACCGTAGACAAAACGTGGCGCTTTAGGAGCGGAGGCGTCCCACTTTTTAATCACAGGCAGCCCCATCACATAGGCATGATCGATATTCAATTTATCCATATTGTCGATCAGGCTTGAGCGCCTTCTGAACGCTGAAAGTAGTCAACGAGGTGAACTTCCGCGTCGTTAACCTTTCCTTGATAGGCTGCGCTGCAACCTGCTGACAAAATGGTGACAAGTGCAATAGAAAAATGCTGACCAAGCTTTACTCGCAGACTCATTAGTCACGTCCATAGGTTAATTAGATAGCTAAAGCTAGCATGACTTGTATTGTTAAAGCTAAATAAATTAGCGAGTTAGTGAGAAGTGTAGGAATTTATCCCCTTGATATGTTAACTCTCCTTTATCCCTGGGTTGAGGTGGTGATAGTAGTGCACTCCGATTTGAAACTCGCGTTTAGGCCCAAATGCTCCTTTCTGAATGTATATCCAATACTCATCTTCTTGGGTGGGGTCATCGGTAACGACGACTTGTTTATCTAAGATAGTAACCGCCGCTTTTCTTTCTGGAGCATTGACTCCCATGGTGTGTTTTTTGTATTTAAACACAAAAAGATAGCCAGCAAGAACAATCAACACGATAAGAAGGATAACCAGGGGTATAGGCATAGAAACCTCGTATGTTTGAGTAGGCTGGAACTAAGATCGCACATATTCAGCAGAAAATAATCTGTAACCATCAACCATAGCGTCAATTTTAGGGTCATATCACACAAAAAATCGCCTTTTTAGGCTTAAATCTTTACTTGAATTTACCTAACAATTGTCGAATTCTTAATACAGATAGTTAACAATGGAGTGAATCAAATCTTTGGATAGTAGCCAGCACACTGATTTTCACATTTTTGCTGGTTGTGGAGGGATGCTTATGTCTGACATTGAAAGTGTAGTGTTGCGAACGAGACGCTTAGAGAAGTTATTAAGGCAGCAATATCGGGCTGATGGGAAAGGTTTGCATCAATTAGTATCAAGCTGTGAAGAGCGCTTGCCGCACGATGTCATTAATAAGCTGAGATATATTGCCACTATCCGCAATAAGATGGTTCATGAAGATGACTTTGAACTTGATGACAAATCTGGCTTTATGAGGCTTGTGACGAATGCGAGCAAGAACTGACGCCACGAAGTAGTCGTTTTATTTGGCGGACGGCAATGTGGCTTATGGCCTTGATTACCCTGTTAGCGATGGGCTTTTACTATGTGCACTGGGAAAAAGTGCTTCATATTTTGTCTAAGTAATGTTGTCTAAATACCTTTAAAAACGAAAAAGGGACGCGAAAGCGTCCCTTTTTTGTCTTTCTAGCTCTAGCTAGTAAAGAATCGGCAGTGTCATCAATCCAACCACGACGGCTATCATCACGAGACCCTGCTTCTGAGAAGATGAAATCATAACACTGCTCCTTTCTTGAATTCCTATCTTGTTAAACAGAATAGCACTGTTTTTTTGTGTTTGGCAAGCTTGAAAGTGAATATCTTCTATTTTTTGCTATTTTCTTTCCGTTAATTGGGGTTTTAAGGACAATAAAACAGTGTATTTTCTTCGCTTTAAATGTGTTCGATACGGTTTTTTTAGTATGTTTTGCTTGGTAAGTTGTTGTTTTTGAATGATAAATACAGGTCACAAAATTGATTATTATTAAAGCTTATGATTATGTGGGTTTAGCTTCTTTTGTATGTCCTAAGTGAGCTTTGTGTTGGTAAGCGGTCAGGATAATGAAGAAAATCTTGCTCAGTGAGATTAAGCCTCTAAAACTTCCTATCAAAAGAGAAGAAAAGTTGTAATTTAATGAGTGAATCAAATAGTGAACAATGCCGAATTGTCTCTATTAGTCTATGAAAAACAAGAGATAAATTTGTATCTATACTGGTTGGCTTCGTGGTTTTATTAGTGCAACTGCAAGAAACCTAGCTCCGATCTCTCTTCGGGGTAGTAAACGTTTGCTTATGATTTTTAGCTACTGAGCAGAGATAACGTGTGTATTTTCGGCAATCTCACGGTATGTCAATGTCAATCTTATTTAATTTAAAGCAAGTCCAACTTTTCGCCCTAACTACTGGACAGCAAAAGTGAGCCCAATACACTGGCGTGGATAACAAGAATTAGGTGTGTGTATGTGGAGTTGGCTGGCGATAGCTTTATCGTGTTTGCTGTTTATTTTTGCTGTCGAGAAGGGCGATAAGATTCGAAGTGCATTTTTTAGCGCTTTGACTCATTGTCTACTGATTATACTGTTAGTGACGTCAAATATAGCGACGCAATATGAGCTATGGGTACTGATTGGATTGAGTGCCTTCTTATTTAGTGATGTTGTT
>ASHK01000278.1 GCA_000695745.1 Vibrio madracius
ATGAAGTTTAACAGCTCTATCGGTCGTGAAGATGGCCTAGAGCAGGGTACGCTTGATGAGCAAGACATCATCGAAGTGATGAAGAAGCTTATCGCGATCCGTAACGGTATTGGTGAAGTTGATGATATCGACCACTTAGGTAACCGTCGTATCCGTTCTGTAGGTGAAATGGCTGAAAACCAATTCCGTGTTGGTCTTGTGCGTGTTGAACGTGCAGTAAAAGAGCGTTTGAGCCTGGGTGACCTTGATGCAATCATGCCTCAAGACCTAATCAACGCTAAGCCTATTTCTGCGGCAGTTAAAGAATTCTTCGGTTCTTCACAGCTATCTCAGTTTATGGACCAGAACAACCCGCTTTCAGAAGTAACGCACAAGCGTCGTATTTCTGCATTGGGTCCTGGCGGTCTAACTCGTGAGCGTGCTGGCTTCGAAGTACGTGACGTACACGTAACTCACTACGGTCGTCTATGTCCTATCGAAACACCTGAAGGTCCGAACATCGGTCTAATTAACTCTCTATCTGCGTTTGCGCGTTGTAACGAGTACGGCTTCCTAGAGACGCCATATCGTCGCGTTGTAGATGGTGTAGTAACTGACGAAGTTGATTACCTATCAGCAATCGAAGAAGGCCAATTCGTTATCGCACAGGCTAACGCTGCGCTAACTGAAGAAAGCACATTTGCTGACGAGCTAATCACTGCACGTCAAAAAGGTGAATCTGGTCTTCACCCACGCGACCATGTTAACTACATGGACGTTGCAACAAACCAAGTAGTATCTATCGCTGCATCGCTTATCCCGTTCCTAGAACACGATGATGCGAACCGTGCATTGATGGGTGCGAACATGCAACGTCAGGCTGTTCCAACACTTAAGGCTGATAAGCCTCTAGTTGGTACTGGTATCGAGCGCAATGTAGCGGTTGACTCTGGTGTTACAGCAGTAGCTAAACGTGGCGGTACAGTTCAGTCTGTAGATGCTTCTCGTATCGTTATCAAAGTTAACGAAGACGAGCTGATCCCTGGCGAAGCAGGTATCGATATCTACAACCTAACTAAGTACACGCGTTCTAACCAGAACACTTGTATTAACCAGCGCCCAACTGTACTACCTGGTGAGCCAGTAGCACGTGGTGACGTTCTTGCTGATGGTCCTTCAACAGACCTTGGTGAACTAGCGCTTGGTCAAAACATGCGTATCGCGTTCATGCCTTGGAACGGTTACAACTTCGAAGACTCGATCTTAGTATCTGAGCGCGTAGTTCAAGAAGACCGCTTCACGACAATCCACATTCAAGAACTATCTTGTGTGGCACGTGATACTAAGCTGGGTTCTGAAGAGATCACAGCGGATATTCCAAACGTAGGTGAATCTGCTCTGTCTAAACTAGACGAGTCAGGTATCGTTTACATCGGTGCTGAAGTTAAGGGTGGTGACATCCTAGTTGGTAAAGTAACGCCGAAAGGTGAAACTCAGCTAACGCCTGAAGAGAAGCTACTACGTGCGATCTTCGGTGAAAAAGCATCTGACGTTAAAGATACTTCACTACGTGTACCTAACTCTGTTTCAGGTACCATCATTGACGTTCAAGTCTTCACTCGCGATGGCGTAGAGAAAGACAAACGTGCTCTAGAAATTGAGCAAATGCAGCTGAAAGAAGCGAAGAAAGACCTAACTGAAGAATTCCAGATTCTTGAGGGTGGCCTTCTAAACCGTGTGAAAGCTGTACTACTTCAAGGTGGGTACTCTGACGCTAAACTAGATACTATCGATCGTAAGAAGTGGCTAGAACTAACGCTAGAAGACGATGCGCTGCAATCTCAACTTGAGCAACTTGCAGAGCAGTACGACGAGCTACGTGCAGACTTTGATAAGAAGTTTGAAACTAAGCGTCGTAAGATCACTCAAGGTGATGACCTAGCGCCTGGCGTTCTTAAGATAGTTAAAGTTTACCTAGCGGTTAAACGTCGTATCCAGCCTGGTGATAAGATGGCGGGTCGTCACGGTAACAAGGGTGTTATCTCTAAGATCAACCTGTTGAAGACATGCCTTACGATGAAAAAGGTCAGCCTGTAGACATCGTACTTAACCCACTGGGTGTACCTTCGCGTATGAACATCGGTCAGATCCTTGAGGTTCACTTAGGTCTGGCAGCGAAAGGTATCGGTGACAAGATCAACCAGATGGTGAA
>ASHK01000279.1 GCA_000695745.1 Vibrio madracius
TCGAGGAGAACTCGATAAAGCAGCGAAATTCATCGAACAGATTCAACACTTGATGAAGCAATCGACTTACCATGTCGACTGGACCGCTAATGCTTCGTTATCACTACTGCTTTATTGGCAGGCTCGTGGCGATAGTGATTCTATCGAGCAATGGTTAGACACCGCCATTCGACCAGACAACGCGTGCAACCACTTTGAGCAACTGCAATGGCGAAATATTGCTCGAGCTCAGATTAATTTAGGTCAGTTTGAGCAAGCCCAACAAACGCTGAACTATCTAAATGACAAAGCCGAAGCTCATCAACTGGTTACCGATCGCAATCGAAACTTGATAGTAGAAGCGGTACTCAACGTTCATAACAAGAACGAAGAAAAAGCCAAAGCGCTGCTAAAAGAGGCATTGGTACTCACCAATCAAACGGGCATGATTGGAAACTTCCTGGTGGACGGTGCCACAATTGGCCATCTGCTTGAAAAGCTCGTTTCTAAATCTGAGCTAGGTGACTTGGAGCGTCATCGTGCCCAGTTGTTAATGAAAGACATCAATACCACGCAGCGCAGTCGCTCTGTTCACTTCAACGAAGAGTTTGTAGAAAAATTAATCAACCATCCGAATATCCCAGAGCTAGTGCGCACTAGCCCGCTTACTCAAAGAGAGTGGCAGGTGCTGGGTCTAATTTATTCTGGGTTCAGTAACGAGCAAATCGCGCAAGAACTGGATGTGGCAGGCACGACAATCAAGACCCATATCCGTAACTTGTATCAGAAGCTCAACATTGCAAACCGAAAGGAAGCCATCAGTACCGCTGAGAATCTATTGCAATTGATGGCTACTAAGCCATACGCACTAAACGCAACACCAAGCCTGAGTTCGTCCATCGTCCTCAGGCTTTTTAATGCTACAAAATGAGCTTGTTGATGGACACCTTGCTTAAATCGGTAGGAATCACCTCGATCTACGGCGTTGGCATAGGGGTCGATTTAAGCCCTTACTATCGCAGCACTATGTTCTTAGATGTCCAAGAAAGCTGTTTATTTCGTTTATGTCGAGCGCTCTTCGCGATGTTCAAGCAGTAATCTACAGCAGTCAATTTCATGTTACGCATATCACTCAATCAAATTCCACTGGCTTAACGATTGGCGATATGTAACACGCATAGTCACCACGAATCCGCGACCAAATTCAAACCTCACCTCCCTCCTCAGTTTTGTCACTTGCAGTAGAACTACGGTTCAGTGAACACCTCATTTCTGCCAATGTTGCTTCAATCCCTCTAATTTTCATCGCAATAAACTGCATAACATCGATCCAGAACACACAATTTGTTTCGCTATACGGAATTAAACAATCTTTTTGTTCCTTTTTTTAACTGGTTAACAGTTATTAGCAAAAGACTTAATAGCAGAAATTTTCACCACTTGGCTCACAGTTTTAATTTGGAATCTTAAGCATAATTAATTCCGCATTATGGAATCTAACTTAACGGAGAGCTCAAATGCCTTTGGTATCCACAGAAAAACTACAACAAGAATACGAACGAATTCTTTTAGCTCGTGACATGAAACCGGAGATGGCGACTAAGCTAGCAGCAGGGTTTGTTGAGATGGCGAACGAGGGAACGTATTCGCACGGAATTAACCGTTTTCCCGTGTTTATTGACCAAGTAGACAAAGGGCAAATCAAGCTTAACGCCGAGCCAGAGTGTGTAAATAGCATGGGCGCGTTAGAGCAGTGGGACTGTCACTTTGGTCCAGGTGTCCTCAACGGATTGATTTGTGCAGAACGCGCAATGGAACTGGCCCGTGACTACGGTATCGGCATGGTCGGTATGCGTAACTCTAATCACTGGATGCGCGGCGGCGCTTATGTACTCAAAATGGCGCGCGAAGGCTTTGCTGGCATCGCTTCCACTAACTCTATTGCCGTTATGCCAGCATGGGGCGGTAAAGACCATCGTGTTGGGTCTAACCCTCTGATTATGGCGATTGCCGGTGATCCACCTGTGGTTGTGGATTGTTCAATGACCCAATTCTCCTACGGACAACTGCAAAACTTCGTTCTGGCAGATAAAGAGCTACCTGTTGTTGGCGGTTTTGATAACAACGGTGAACTCACCAAAGACCCACACGTTCTTTGGGAGAACAAACGCCTTCTACCTATGGGCTTTTGGAAAGGTTCTTCAATGGCCATTGTTCTCGACATGATGCTAACCGCAATCACTGGTGGTAACTCTGTTCCAGCACTGACTGAGGATATGGGCGGTGAGTTCGGTGTTTCTCAATTCCTAATCGCTATCGACCTTAGCAAAACCATGGACGAGAGCCGTTATGGTGAAGAGATGAAGCGTATTCGCGATTATGTCCTTGCGTCTGAACCAGCAGAGACCGGCTCTGTAATGATCGCAGGTTCTGAAATCCAGAACTTTATCGACAAACACCAAGCGGCAGGTGGCATCGAAATCAACGATGGCATATGGGATCAAATTACCTCTCTGTAATTCGCCTAAGGTAGGGAAAGCTTTATGCAAAGTGTATTAAAGAGTATTTGGAAAAGCATCGACATCATCATGGCAGTCATCCTGACTTGCATGATTGTCCTCGTATTTGCCAACGTTGTATTACGTTACGGCTTTTCATCTGGTCTTCGTCCCTCTGTAGAACTATCTCGCCTTGGTCTTGTATGGGTTGTCATGCTCGGTGCAGCGGTTGTGCTGCGCGAGGTGAACATCTCGCTGTCTCGGAATTTTCAGAACGACTATTTCCAAAAGCAGTGCCCATATTGAGACGACTTTGTTGGGCAGTAGTACTGGTATCGGTGGGTATGCTGTATGTCGGTTCTTACCGTCAAATGATGTCCAACTGGTCAGATATTTCTCAATTAACAGGGCTTCCTTCAGCGTTATTTTACTTGGCTGGCGTGGTGTCGGGTGTGCTTATGGGGGTGATCGCGTTTGTGCGGATCTTCAAGCCAGACTGGCAACTAGATAGCTTAGAAGAGGAGAACCAATAATGACGCTAGCCATTTTCTTATCGGTATTGATTGTCTCAATCTTACTGGGTCTTCCAGTGGCGTTTGCTCTGCTGTTGTCATCAATAGCACTGATGCTTCACATGGACTTCTTTAGTGCAGACATTCTTGCGCAGTCTTTAATTAATGGTGTAGACAGCTTTACACTGCTCGCAATTCCATTCTTCCTCATCGCGGGTGAAGTTATGGCGTCTGGTGGTTTGTCACAACGCATCGTTCGTTTAGCCACCACTTACGTTGGTCATCGTCAAGGCGGTTTAGGTTACGTCGCCATCATGACTTCAGTTCTACTGGCAGGCCTATCAGGCTCAGCGGTAGCGGATGCAGCAGCGTTGGTGAGTATCCTTTATCCAATGATGAAAGCGGCGAAATACCCAGAAGCTCCATCAATGGGTTTACTTGCCTCAGGCGGCATCATCGCACCCGTTATTCCACCTTCAATTCCGCTTATTTTAGTGGGTGTTGCCGGCGGCATCTCCATCAAAAACCTGTTCCTTGGCGGTATTGTCCCGGGACTATTAATGGGTCTGACCTTGATGTTCGTTTGGCGTATGACGGTTCGCAAAGAGAACCTAGAAACATCAGCCAAAGCCACCAAAGCAGAAAAACGCGCGGCACTAAAAGATGGTGTGTGGGCACTTCTACTGCCTGTCATCATTATCGTCGGTATTCGTTTCGGTATCTTTACACCAACGGAAGCCGCGGTTGTCGCAGCAGCGTACGCGATCTTCATCTCAACCTTTGTGTACAAAGAGCTGACGATTAAGAAGTTCTACGACATCGTCATCAACGCGGGTCGCTCAACGGCAATGGTCATGTTCTTAGTTGGCTGTGCCATGGTGGCAGCGTGGCTAATTACCGTAGCCCAGCTTCCTCAACAACTAGCGGAGTTGCTCGGTCCACTAGTGGATAGCCCTCGCCTTCTGATGGCCGTCATTATGCTACTAGTGCTGTGTGTAGGCATGGTGATGGACTTAAGCCCGACGATTCTAATTCTTGTTCCACTGTTAATGCCTGTGA
>ASHK01000280.1 GCA_000695745.1 Vibrio madracius
GCAATTACTTTTTGCCTTGTACCATTTGTTTGTCTTCTTCAGTCAGTTCGCGAATACGACGGCTGATGTCACGACGAGCTTTTGAAATCTCTGCGCTCTTGATGATGTGATCATCAACACGGTCTTCATAGTCTGCTTTCATGTTTTTGATGATGGTGACGATTTCGTCATGAGTCATTTCAGGCTTGATGTAGTCCATCAAGTTTTCTAGCAGATCTACACGTTTGCGGTTATCACGAACTTTTTTCTCGTTATCTAGAAGTTCGCGTTTTAGTTTGTTCTTGCGACGCGCTTGTGCAACGATCTCGAATACGCTACTCATAAGTCCTTTCCTAAATTATTGTCAAAATCTAGCTTGATTAAAGCACAACAAAACTCGTTATAACAGCCTTAGATCAATACTGACAGTCTATTGCTCATAATGTCGTCACTCGGAACAATAAACAATTGAGTTATTAGCTTACTTAGCGCTATGATTTCGCCATCCAATGATTGTCGAACTATAGAGAACCATGCTACCTCGCTCAAAAGCAGTGCCTGAATTTAAAAGTGATATCGTGGTTAACGATGAAGCGCCGCAAGTATCCGCCTCTGAAAAATTAAAAGGCGCGTATATTAATGAGCGCACACGTTTAGAGTTCACCGAAGTAGAGCTAAATCGAAGTAAAGTAGTCATGGTCGATCAAGACGGGAATTTTATTAGGATTCCGTTTCTATCTGAACACTAGGTAAGTCTGCTTACTTTTGTAAGGCTTAACAGCGAACAAAAAGGATATAACAATGAATATAGAACTTTCCTTAGTCGAGGCTCGTGTTATCGGGTGTCTCATCGAAAAAGAAGTGACAACGCCGGATCACTATCCCCTTACATTGAACAGCTTAACGACAGCATGTAATCAGAAAAGCAACCGTGACCCGGTGTTGTCTTTGTCTGAAGCAGAGGTTCAGGATGCCGCTCAAGCACTGATCTCTCGACGTCTAGTTAGTGATGAGAGCAGCTTCAATAGCCGTGTATCAAAATTTCAACATCGATTCTGTAACACTGAGTTTGGGGATCTAAAGCTTAGCGCGCAAGAAAAAGCCATAGCTTGTTGCTTGTTATTGAGAGGCGCGCAAACGCCAGGAGAATTAAGAACTCGAACCAATCGCCTGTGCGAATTTGCCGATGTAAAAGAAGTTGAAGCGGTTCTTGATGCAATGAGTAGCCGAGAGAGCGGGGCATTAGTAGTAAAACTTCCTAGAGAAGCGGGTAAGCGCGAGTCTCGTTACATGCATCTGTTCAGTGGCGAGATTGATATTGAGCAATATGCTCAGCAATCGGCTCCTGTTGGCTCCGTTTCCTCCCCAACCACTGAGCGTATAGAAGCGTTAGAGCAAGAAGTCGATTCACTAAAAGCTGAATTAGCTGAGCTTAAAGCCTTGGTCAACACTTTGATCTAATAGAGATAGGGTAGCGATGTCGCTGCCCTTCATCGTTCAATGGTCTAACCCACTCATTATGGAAAAGCTAAGCACTGATACACCGTGGTTTGTTTATCTTATTAGAACTGCGAAATCGACACTGTATTGTGGAGTGACTAATGATTTACAGCGTCGTTTGAAGCAACATCAACAAGGTAAGGGCGCTAAAGCATTACGAGGTAAGGGACCTCTGGAGTTAGTCTGGAGTCAAACTGAGAGCAGTAAAAGTGACGCCTTGAAAACGGAAA
>ASHK01000281.1 GCA_000695745.1 Vibrio madracius
GGATCGTGGTGATGGAGATATTCTTTAGTTTTGAGATAGTGATACAGTCTCACTTGCTTCGACATATTGCCGTGCGCGGTAAAGAAGCCTCGTCCATCCACTTGCTGATAGAGCAATGGGTGCGCTTCACGCATGATGAAAATAAGTGCGCGTAGTGCTGTTAGATACCTCGCCATATTGACCGAGGTAATGAGCATCAATGCTAATAGAATAGTGTCTCCACTGATCATCTTTTCCTCCCTACATCTTCCTAGACACCCAAGAGAAAAAGACGAACAGTCGACTTTTAAACGCTGAAATTACTCAGCTGGGGCGTCCATAATGGAAGAAGAACCCTCTTTTGCTAACACTGCTAAATCTTTGTCGATAAAGAATAGCGCTTGACCATTCTCACCTACGAGTTCTAGCTTATCTAAGATCCCTTTAAACAATTTTTCTTCTTCGTGTTGCTCCGCAACATACCACTGAAGAAAGTTAAACGTTGAGTAGTCCTGAGCGGTGAACGCCACATGAGCAAGCTTGTTGATTCTTTCAGTAATCATCTGCTCATGCTTATAGGTTTCACGAAACACATCACCCAGACTTTCGAAATCATGTCTTGGAGCTTCAATGCTACCGAGTATCGGTAACGCACCTGTCTCACTAACATAAGTAAACAGTCTGTGCATGTGCTGCATTTCTTCGTCAGCGTGCTTACGAAGAAATAGCGCCGCGCCTTCAAAACCCTTGTCTTCACACCAAGCACTCATTTGTAAGTATAGATTGGATGAGAAGAATTCGAGGTTAATTTGCTCATTCAGATGCTGAACCATTGCTGGAGAAAGCATTCTAGACTCCTAATTTAATTTCAAAAGTTAACGCCACTATAACATAACTTATTGAAGTGTCTCTGCTCTCAAACCAAACTCACAAATTGTCAGTTACTCAATCGCTACTTTTGATTCTAGAAAACTTTGGCGACTTTGCTCACATTTTATTGTCTTGTTGCTGAGAATTATCTCGCTAAACACTTCATCACTATCGCGCCTACCAGAAACATCGACAGATAGGCACACCTCGTTGTAACAACCAAACGCTATAGCCAACTTGTAATTTGTACTTTGGATAACGATTTGAGATCACATCAACATAATTTTAGAGTGGGAAATGCTATGTTTTCAATAGTACTAACGTCAGGAGGAGTGCGTTATGGGTTATAAACATATTATGGTCGCATTAGATCTGTCAGAAGAAAGCAAAATGCTCATCGACAAAGCGGTCTGTCTGGCGAAGCCACTGGGTGCAGAGGTTTCGTTTATCCATATTGATGTCAATTATGCCGAGCTATACACCGGCTAATTGATTTGAATATGGCTGAGACGCAACATCAGGCGATGGAAGCCTCAATGACGCAATTAAAAGATTTCGCAGAATACGCCGACTATCCAATTAAGCATTCTTTGGTGGGCAGTGGCGATTTGAGTAACGAACTGCGCGATACCATTGGCGAATACAATGTCGACCTTGTGGTGTGCGGTCACCACCAAGACTTCTGGAGCAAAATCCTGTCTTCGACTCGCCAGCTTATCAATACCTCACCAGTCGATATGTTAGTAGTACCAATTAAAGAATAATTGACGATAAAAGGCTTCGAAAGAAGCCTTTTTTGATCCGATCTGTATTGATTCACAAAGATGTTACAATAGGCCCATCGTTCACATTAACAACATGTTTAAGCAATGGGTTATCTTTATTCTGTCACTCTGCTTTGGGCTTTCTCATTTAGCCTAATCGGGGTCTATCTAGCGGGTCAGGTGGATTCGTGGTTCTCAGTGCTAATGCGCGTAGTGTTAGCCGCATTAGTCTTCCTACCTTTTACTAACTTTAGACAAGTGCCAGGAGCCTTAAAGGCCAAACTGATGGCCATTGGTGGTATTCAGCTTGGTCTGATGTATTGCTTCTACTACCAATCCTTCTTACTGTTATCCGTACCTGAAGTGTTGCTGTTCACTGTTTTTACTCCCATTTACGTGACGCTTTTCTATGACTTCCTTAAAGGTCGTTTCTCTCCTTGGTATTTCGTCACTGCCGCCATCGCGGTAGCTGGCGCCGCTT
>ASHK01000282.1 GCA_000695745.1 Vibrio madracius
AAGCGTCCATATTTATCACTGTCTACATAGTCACCACCAAATCGATACCCAATATCGGTCAGCAACCAGCTGGACTCGTGCCAGCTGATATACCCTGCTCGTTTTAATAGTGTAAACAGAGCTTTGGGTTCTTGGTTGCGACTTTTCGCCAGTGCGGATGTGGACAGTTTATCGTGCATTCGGTTCCTTACTCGGTTTGTTCCAAGAGAGTTAACAGCCGTTGTGCGGCTTGTTTGGGTGAGTCGGCGTGACTGATCGCGGAAACGATAGCAACGCCATGAACACCAGTTTTTGCTACGTCTAACAAGTTTGTTTCGTTGATACCACCAATAGCAACAATAGGTAGCGTTATCTGTTGCAATGCATTCGATAACCCCTCAAGCCCCCATTCGGTTTTTATATTGGTTTTGGTAGCCGTCGAGAAGATGGCGCTCAGCCCAATATAGTCGATAGGGAGCTGCTTTGCTTGTTGCAGTTGCGCTTCACTTTCAATGGAAAGACCAAGAATCTTATCTTCACCGATAAGCGTTCGCGCAAGGTCGCCGGCATGTCGGTCTGTCCTAAATGCACGCCATCGGCATCAACAGCGAGGGCGACATCTACTCGGTCATTGATAATCAACGGAACGTTAGTACCCTCAAGCGCCTTTTTGACCGCCGCTGCTTTGTTGATGAAGGTTCTAATATCGTGGTGCTTTTCGCGTATCTGCACCATAGTGACGCCACCTTCAACCGCGTGCTTCACGACGTTTATTAACGTGTCGAGATCTTGGTTTTCATCCGTGACAAGATAAAGTCGATAAGGGTTGTGAGCCATTGTTATTCCTTAGCATTCTTGAATGTTAAGGCGGCGCAGCACTTCTTGATCATCAAGTTGGTACAGTGCATCAAGCAAGTTCATTTGTAGTGAACCTGGGCCTTTGGATTGCTCAGCGGCGATTTCACCCGCAATAGCAAAAATTGCCGTAGCAGCAAGGCCGGTGGTTTCGCCAACCGCTGCAAATGCGCCTGTTACTGCCGACAGTGAGCATCCCATACCTGTGACAAACGGCATCATCTCATGACCGTTACTCAGTGCGTGTGTGGAGGCTTTTGTGACGACATAATCCGTTTCACCCGAGATAACCACACAGCAGTCATAGGCGTCGACCAAGGCACGAGCCGCAGAGAGTGCTGCTTCGCTTGAGTCCAGTGCATCGACACCTTTGTTTTGTGATTTTTCCCCTGCCATGGCAATGATTTCTGAAGCATTACCACGAATGATTAGGTTGTCGGCAAGCTCTGCAAGTTGACGAGCGGTTGAGGTTCTTAATTTGGTTGCGCCGCAGCCAACGGGATCAAGCACAACAGGCTTATTGTTGTCGTTGGCTTGCTCTACGGCAAAGAACATACCTGGACGCCATACACTATCCAAAGTGCCGATATTGATGACGAGCGCACCTGCGAATGACATCATTTCCGCCATCTCTTGTTTTGAGTGCGACATAATGGGTGAAGCGCCAACGGCCAATAGTGCGTTCGCCGTGTTGTTCATAACGACGAAA
>ASHK01000283.1 GCA_000695745.1 Vibrio madracius
GAAGTCTGGTTTTTCAAATTCTAGCAAGGGTAATTATGCAAGTACCATGTTTGGCTCTGCAAAAGCCACTGGCGAGCCTGCTTGCTCTTCAAACGTTGCCCATTCCCACGCTTCTTGGTCTGCTAGTACAGCGCGAAGCAGTTGGTTGTTTAGACCGTGCCCTGATTTATACGCCGAGAACTCACCGACAATCGCATGACCAGCCATATATAAATCGCCGATCGCGTCTAACACTTTATGAGTAACAAACTCGTTATCGAAACGAAGGCCTTCTTCATTCAAGATACGGTAGTCATCTAACACAATAGCGTTGTCAAAGCTGCCACCAAGTACTAAGTTCTGAGACTGTAAGTACTCAATGTCACGCATGAAACCAAAAGTGCGAGCTCGAGAAATATCTTTAATAAAACCTTGCGACGAGAAGTCAAACTGCAAACGCTGTTCGTCAGCATCAATCGCAGGATGGTTAAACTCAATCTCGAAATCCATACGGAAACCGTTGTATGGACGAAGCTCTGCCCACTTATCACCGTCTTCGAAACGCACAGTTTCTTAATACGGATAAAGCGTTTTGCTGCATTCTGAGTTTCGATGCCTGCTTGTTGTAGCAAGTATACAAACGGGCTTGCACTGCCATCCATAATAGGGATTTCAGGCGCATCAACCTCAACGATGATATTGTCGATACCCATGCCTGCTAATGCTGCATTTAGGTGTTCTACTGTTGAAATACGAACACCTTCATCATTCACTAAAGCAGTACATAGCATAGTGTCGCGCACAGAAAGAGGATCCGCAGGGAAATCCACAGGCGGATTCACGTCAGTACGACGGTAAACGACACCAGTATTAGCAGCCGCTGGACGCAAAGTTAGTGTTACTTTACGGCCAGAGTGGAGACCCACTCCTACAGTAGTCACTATTTCTTTAAGCGTACGTTGTCTGATCATCTACAAACCTCTTCTTCAACGCTACAAATCACGGTTGATTATGTAAGCAACCGCGAATCCTACCAGATTTTTGAGCTGTGTCAAATTTAAGCGAGCAGCTTAGTCTGCTTGACGGCGTAAAAATGCTGGAATATCTAAGTAGCCACTTTCCTTTTCAGGTTTTGGTGCAGCACTGGTATTCGCGCCTGATGCTGGTGCATTTGAGCCCGAATGACTTGGCGTATTCACCTCAGCCTTGCCCTGATTATTTACAGGCAAAGTTTGTGCCACTTTATCTTCAACTTTTGCAGCTGGAGCTTGTGTTTGCTGTTGCGGCTGACTTGCTGTCACTGGTGTTTTACCACCTGCTACCAACGTGATGTCAGGCTTACGTTCGTTGCCAATACCTGTAGCAACAACAGTAACACGAATCTCATCACTCATATCTGGGTCTAGAGATGTACCGATAACCACTGTAGCATTATCAGAAGCAAATGCTTTGACTGTGTTACCAACCGTCTCAAACTCATCTAGACGCATATCTAGGCCAGCAGTAATGTTCACAAGAACACCACGTGCACCAGCTAGATCGATATCTTCTAGTAGCGGGCTAGAAATTGCCATTTCTGCGGCCTCTTCTGCACGGTCTTCACCTTTAGCAACCCCACTACCCATCATCGCATGACCCATCTCAGACATCACAGTACGTACGTCCGCGAAGTCGACGTTAATCATGCCCGGGCGAGTAATTAGCTCAGCGATACCTTGAACAGCATTCTTAAGAACATCGTTCGCACTTGCAAAGGCTTCTAAAAGAGTGACACCACGACCGAGTACTTTAAGTAGCTTTTCATTTGGAATAGTGATTAAAGAGTCTACGTGCTTTGATAGCTCTTCAATACCCTGCTCTGCAAATGCTAGGCGCTTTTTACCTTCGAAGCTGAATGGCTTTGTTACCACTGCTACCGTAAGGATACCCAGTTCTTTTGCTACTTCGGCAATTACTGGAGCTGCACCGGTTCCGGTACCGCCACCCATACCAGCTGCGATAAACACCATATCGGCGCCAGTAATGCTTTCTTTAATTCTTTCTTTATCTTCGAGAGCTGCATCACGTCCAACTTGTGGGTTTGCACCCGCACCCAAGCCTTTTGTAATATCGCCGCCGATTTGAATGACGTGACTAATACTCGTTTTGCGAAGTGCTTGAGCATCCGTGTTCACACTAATGAAATCAACCCCTTCGATTGATTCACGAACCATGTGTTCTACAGCGTTACCACCGCCACCGCCGACTCCAACTACTTTAATGACTGCTTCGTCAGACATTTCCATCATCGGTTCAAACATTTGTTATCTCCGTTTTCCTGCAACTCAGGTTAAAACTCTTTTTGTATCCAATTACGCAACTTTCCAAAGATTGTCGACACCGATTGACGTTTTGGTTCGTTATAATCATTGTCGTCATTGATCTGACTGTCTCTTGCGTAATGAAGTAATCCAACGGCCGTAGAATGATACGGTTCCTTTACATAGTCCGTTAAGCCACTCACCTCTAAAGGTTTGCCTACACGAACCTGGTTACGAAAACGCGTTCTGCGCATTCCACAACCCCTTCAATTTGTGCTGCGCCGCCCGTTAAGACTACGCCTGCTGCGAGATGATGTTTTACACCATTCTCTCTTAGTTTAGCTTGAACATTATCAATGGTTTGATTTACCAGTCCCATTAATTCTGTATAGCGTGGTTCTATCACTTCTGCCAATGTTTGGCGTTGCAAACTACGAGATGGTCGACCACCAACACTTGGAACGTTAACGGTATCATCTTTGCTCACTAGTTCACTTAATGCACAACCATACTTTACTTTAATTTCTTCTGCATCACTAATAGGCGTACCAAATGCAAATGCAATATCACTGGTAACGGCATTGCCGGCATAGGAGAAAACTTCGGTGTGTCGAAGTGCGCCACCAGTCCAAATGGATACATCCATTGTTCCCGCGCCGATATCAACCACACAAACACCAAGTTCTCGTTCATCTTCAGTAATAACCGCATTACTAGAAGCCAATCCAGAGAAAACCAACTGTTCAACTTTCAGTCCACAACGTTCAACGGCTTTGATAATGTTTCTTGCCATATCATTGTGACAAGAAATCAGATGAACGCTCACTTCCATTCGAACACCAGACAAGCCAAGCGGGTTCTTAATCCCCTCTTGATAGTCTATGGTAAATTCCTGAGGAATCACATGAAGAATACGTTGTTCATCACCAATTTTTATGGATTTCGCGGTATGAATCGCCCGATCCATATCATCTTGTGACACTTCTTCTTCGGAAATGGTTCCCATGCCTTTTTCAATTCGACTCGCAATGTGCTTGCCTGAAAGAGAAATAAATACATTGCTAATCTGGCATTCTGCCATCAATTCAGCTTGATCGATCGCACGCTGTACGGATTTAACCACTGACTCTAGGTCGTTTACACCGCCTTTATCCATGCCTCGAGAAGGACTGGAACCAGCGCCAATAATATTGACCTGACCGTCGGGTAATACTTCACCGACCAAGGCAGATACTGTTGCAGTGCCTATATCAAGACCGACAATAATATTGTCATCCGTGGTCTTCGTCATCTGTACTCTCTTTGTTATAAGTATTTCAATTTCCAGCGAACAATCTTGTTGCTCAATGTCCAAACTGAACTTAGGTATCGATAAACTGCTCTACCGATACGTAATACCAGTCATCCTACTTTGTTATGTTCTGTCTGACTGGTTCCGCTTCTTCCGGAAACCACCCTACAGCGGCACCAGTATCATACCGTAGATCGATATAACTGATTTTTGATACTTGATCACCTAGCTTTCGATAAAGAGAAATAAAACGTTCAAGACGTTCTTGCCTAGAATCTTTACCTAATTCTAATCGAATGCCGTTGTCTAAAATAACTTGCCAAGCGCGGCGCTCATTCAGCACCAATGAAGAGATAGATAGACCTAAAGGTGCCAACTGCCCATTACTGTCGCGGTAAGTTTGAAGCACTTGCAACTCTGTCCCTTTCGGACCATAGAGTTTTACTTTTTGCTCTTCTATTTCAGACACGTCACCACTAAACACAACACCGTTGTTATCTAGCATATCAATACCATTCCAAATGGCACTAGCTTGGTGTTCAGTTAGAAAGACTTTTACTGTATCTGGCCACTGTTTACGTACGGAGGCCTGAGACACCCACGGGATCTGCTCGACGCTTTGCTGCAACACATTAATGTCTTGCGACATAAAGGTGCCTATGTGTTCAAGGTTAGCAAACGCTTGTTGCACATCCTTGGCGGTTACATGAGTCAAATCGCCCTGTAACACTATCTTTGATAAAGGAAGGCGCTGGTCATCCCACATCCAGCTAATGGTGGAGTAAAGTGTTGAACCTATTACGGTGATCACAGCCAATAAAAAAACCGCCCCGACCCCATGTTTAGATAACAAGGTAATTCGACGCGTTGATTCTGCACTGCTCTCTGAAGTTTCAGTCAAACTCTTTGGTCCTTTATTAACTTCTCTTCGCCTGTCCTTAAGATAGTGGAATAAGAGTCTAATCTAATATTGTTAACCTTAGGATTATACTAATGAATATCAAACTATCAAACACTGAACCTAAGAAATATCGGCTTTTGCACATTGAAATAACAAAAATGTTCGACTCAGCGATCAAAATTCTCGATAGCTTAGTCGAACAGTTAAGTTTTTTACTAATTGAACGGACGTTAGCTATTCTGCATCTGCTTAATATCCAACTTCATTTGCTCAAGCTTTCTGGCTACTTTACCGATATCACCAGCGCCTTGCGTCAGAAGAAGGTCGCCTTCTTGCAAAAGATTCGATAAAACCGATGGTAACGCATTCACATCTGGAACAAAAACAGGATCCAGCTTACCTCTTGTACGAATAGTACGACATAGTGAACGGCCATCCGCTCCGGCAATTGGTGCCTCACCTGCTGAATAGACATCCAGCATCACAAGAACATCGACCTGTTCAAGAACATTGGCAAAATCGTCATATAAATCGCGAGTACGGCTATAGCGATGCGGTTGGAAAATCATCACCAAACGCTTATCTCCCCAACCATTGCGTGCTGCTTTAATCGTTACGTCAACTTCTGTTGGATGATGGCCATAGTCATCCACTAGCATCACGTTACCATTGCCTGTTTCAAAATCCCCAAGATGCTCAAAACGTCGTCCCGTTCCTTCAGTTCCAAGCATAGCGTTTACAATAGCTTCATCATCAATGTTATCTTCCGTCGCAACGGCAATCGCAGCGGCGGCATTCAGGGCATTATGCTGACCCGGAATATTCAGAGTAATCGCCAAGTTCTCTCGGTCTTTTCTGACAACTGTGAACTTACCTTGCTGGCCTTCTTGTCGGTAGTTTTCGATTCGCACATCTGCATCTGCAGAGAAGCCATAAGTGATCACTTGACGGCTAACACTTGGAATCAATTCACGCACTACAGGATCATCAACACACATCACCGCCTGACCGTAGAAAGGCAGGTTATGTAA
>ASHK01000284.1 GCA_000695745.1 Vibrio madracius
ACGCCATGTATTGGCTCCAAGATCGGAGGCAGCATCGAGAACATCATTTCGAATCGAGTTCACCGCACCTGCAAGTAGAATCATTGCAAATGGCAGTTGTTTCCAGATTTGCAAAATAATGACGCCCCAACCGAAGTTGTCGTTTTGCATTCGGATCGGCTTTTCCGTAATGCCAAGCCACATCAAACCTTGTTGACCACGCCGTGATAAGAAATCACGTTAACCAACAAGAAAGCGGCAACCAAACCAGGAATAAACATCGGGGCTCGTAAGAGTCCTGTGATGGTCGTCGAACCGGTAAAAGGTTTACGTAGCCACAGCACAAGTGGGTAGGCCAGAGACACTGCGCCCAGAGCGCCAATGACTGATACTTTAATAGAGTAAATCAATGACTTGTGAAGCGTCGGGTCAGCAAGGGCGTCACGCCAAAACTCAGTGGAGAAGCCACTCTCTCCCATCATGTTGTGAAAACCAAAGCTCTGGGCAATCACCATATAAAACGTTGAGCCCATCAACAGTAAGATGGTACCAACGCCAGGTAATAGCATGAGCCAGGTTTTCCAGTGGGTGCGTAGACTAGTCATGCGGCACCTCTTCAAGGAACCTAATGCCAGTCTTAGGCAAACTAAATGTTAACTGGTTGTCTTGGAACTTAGGTTGTTTTGGTAGTTGGATACGCATTTCAAGTGGTACGTCATTGATCGACTCCACTAAAAGGTCGGTGACATTACCCATAAATGCCATTTGGTTGACTCGGACTTGGAAGCGGTTGATATCACCCTCTTCGGCTAAGCGAGCGTCTTCTGGGCGCCAACACACAAAAATATTGTCTGATTTTGGTGGCTCATCAGATTCAACGATAAAATCACCAATTTCTGTTGTGACCGAGTAAGTGTTGGCTTGCTCAGCCTTGTTTACTTGTGCCGGTAGAATGTTTGCGGCACCGATAAAGTCAGCAACAAAGCGGTTTGCAGGGCGATAGTAGATGTCTTCTGGGGTACCAATCTGTTCGATACGACCACGATTAAGTACAACGATCTTGTCTGACATGGCTAGTGCTTCTGCCTGATCGTGCGTCACGTAAATGGCAGTAAGGTTGTAGCGTTTTTGAAGCTCACGAATCTCAAAACGAACCGATTCTCTTAACTTCGCATCTAGGTTAGACAGTGGCTCGTCGAAGAGGATTACAGCAGGTCGAGTCACCATGGCGCGAGCAAGAGCGACACGTTGTTGTTGTCCACCTGACAATTCGCTTGGCATTTTATGAGAATGTTCACCCAGATCGACCTGCGCGACGGCTTCTTGAACGCGCTCAATCTGTTCTGCTTTTGCCACACCCTTTTGGTTCAAGCCGAAAGCAATGTTGTGCTCAACGCTCAAGTGAGGGAATAGCGCGTAAAGATTGAAAACACATGGAAGTATTGCGCTTTTCCGGAGAAACATTGGTGATGTTTTCATCGCCAATTAGAATTTCGCCAGAATCGGGAGTATGGAAACCACCGATCATCTTTAGCAGCGTAGTTTTGCCGCAGCCAGAAGGCCCGAGAAGAGTGACCATCTCTCCCTCTTCCGCCACAAAGCTAATGTCTTTAGATGCGATAAAATCATCAAAATTTTTACAGATATTTTTTAGTTCTAATCGGGACATTGAGTTGCATTCCGTTTCAGTAGAAGTTTGCACAGATTTGGAGTCTAGCGCTTCATTATTTCAATTATATTAACTAAGTTAATTTAATTGTTCTGTGAAAGTGGTCACGTGATAAGCGTTATTGACGGATTTACTGATGGTACAGGTTGATTAGTGTGATCTCGCGCATGTAAATACTAAAATTATATTAATCTAGTTAATTTAATTGAGATGTCTTGAGGAGAGGAGAAAGATAGAGGAAGTGGTCACTCCCGCTCTGAAGGCTAGCGAAGTAAATCGAGAATCTGCTGAGTCTTTGAAACCATCAATTCGGCGTTGATTTCGCCGCCATACACCGCATCTTCCAACCGCATACGCTCTTTGATAAGAGCATGTCCCGCTTTAGACATGATTGAAGTAGTGTGATTTTCCGCGATGATGTCGATGGTATTCCCAGTTGGAGGGTTTTGTCATCCATTGAGAATTAAGTGTGTCTTGTCGCTCGCCAGTCACTACCAACCTCTCTAATCTTTTGCTTGTCACCATCAACAATCATGGATCGCAAGCAATGAACTTAATCGTTAACGTGCAAAAAGGTGTTCGCAAACAAGGCTTTGAGTGGGCGACTCGCCAAGCTTGGAAATGTGGAATGAAAGCCAATTTGGTCAATCGAGTAATTGGCGTTGCTCGTGGCAAGTCGTGTGTGTGATTGATGGCGTGCGCGCGGAGCTCTCTACTGAGCTGAATAACCCTCACCACCATGAAGACAAGCAAGGTCGATACGTGTTTGTTGGTGGAGCAGTGTGGGAGCCAAACGATCTGCTAGCGCCTGCGTTTCCTGAGTTTATGTTTATGCATGTTCGCAACTTGGGACGTAAGCATAAATACATGACCGACGACGAACTATTCTTTAACTTGGCCTAACCAATGATCGCATTATTCATCAAGTGCTTGATCGGCGCTCTGGCAGTCTTACTCATCGCAATCCT
>ASHK01000285.1 GCA_000695745.1 Vibrio madracius
GTTTCGATGTTAACCTTTGGGGTTATCATCTCTCGCTGCAATGTATGGATCCTAACGCGAAACTGCCAGATTTCCAGGTTGATATTCGCTGTGATGTAGAAGAGGTGTTACGTTATTCAAGAGCTAGAACGACGAATGCTGGTAAGCGAAACATGGCGCCAACGTTACCGAACCCATTGCGAAATGAGTTGGTCACTCGTAAACAGTTAGACGAACTGTCAACCATCATTGATGGTGAATTTGAGCCAATCCAACGCAAAGCACCGTCTCCAAGAGGTAATTTAGGCCGTCGAGTGAAACAGCGTAAACACTTGGTGGAGATCAATGCTGATGAAATCACCATTATTCTATCTAAATATACCTCTTCAGAAGCGCTAGAACGCAGTGTAACAGCTTTATCTGCCATGACAGGTCATTCGGTAGCATCAATTAAACAAGAGTGCTCAGAGCTCATGGAGAAGCTTGATTGGCTGCGAGTGGATGATCAGGTCATTCCTTACGAGGTATTGAGCCGAGTTGTTGAACTTTATAACTCGAGACAGGAAAACAAACACTTGTCGATAGAACGACTTATCTCTGCTCTCGCGGTCCGTAAAAAAGTATGCAAACAGGTACATGAAGGGCATATTGATGAAACGGTGTTCCGAGTGCTCGATGAGGTGGCGATTTAGTTCAGATTAACTCTTTGTTACAACCTGAATGAAGTTGTTAGGAATTACACATAATGCTGACAATGTGCTGACAAAGTGGCGGGTGGGGTTGGCTAATATTTATTCCGAATAGACAACCTTTTGTCCTTTCTAATGAAATAAGTAGATTGGCTCATATTGTTACATTCATTCTGATATATTTTTGGCGAGTTCAATTTGGACTCGCTTTTTTTGTCTAAAATTTGGCTCAAGGTATCAACAGTTACCGGTCTGAAATCTATATTGATTAAGGGATTGGAGTGAGAAAAAGGAGATCTCGATCAAGCTGATTTTTTGAGGTGGAATCTCCTAAATGTAATCCTTGAACACATGGATTTCAAAGTTTAAAAACCGCTTTCTAAAACTTCTGTTTAGATCTATTGCCCCTATCACATTCTGAATCAGTTTTTCTTAACAACAAATTTGTCGTTTGCTACAGATTAGGTGTTCAGACATGGTTCATCAGGAGGTAACAATGTCCATTAATTCAATCGACCATGACGAAATGACATCCATCACAACTAAATGGGATCACTCTGAAGAAGTTCAGGAAAACATCCGTCCAGCGAAGCAGGGCAAATCCGCAGAAGCTAGACGTCGCATCGAAGCGTTAAGGGAAATCAGAGAAAGTGGTCTAACTCTAGAAGAAGCACGAGAGCTTGGCTTGATTCATTAGTTTTGGATAACCAGATAGGGTGGCGTTGGCCACCCTTTGTATTTTAACTGTTGTCAAAATACATCCTTTCATTTGAGTTTAATACTTCATCAATGCTATATTCAGCACCCTTGCCAACATCAACTGACTAAATACCATGTCCCATAATTTGTCTCTTCTCCCACCCTCTGAAAAGAATAAAGTTGAACTTGATAAACAAGCTTCCTTTGTTGTGTGGCAAATGAAAGAGGCCAAAGCGGGACCGGAAGCTATACGAGAGCAATTCGAAAAGATAGCAGACGAGGCTGAACAAGCATGGTTTGAGCAGTGTGTCGACAAATACAAGAGAATGATGGGAGTGATGTAAGCGCCATTCATGGTGCTGACAATTGAATTGTATTGACGATTTGATAA
>ASHK01000286.1 GCA_000695745.1 Vibrio madracius
TACCAGAGGTTTAATGGCCATTCCTACCGTTTGGGTGTCTTTGGCTAATCGCTGCCAATCAATATTTTGCAGCTCACAGACCTTGCGAATCGACGTCACTGCAGATTGGGGGATCACCCCCAACTCTGCCTGAACTTCGGCAATAGAAACTTCAAAGGTTAACCAAGTACGGATCAAGTTTTCGTCAGACCAAACTCGCTTCATTTCGGCTTGCGTGAACAACGGCGAATAAAGTGTAGAGTCAAAAACGGAAGTGTTTGAGCTATTCATATCAACTTCCCTATGCACCAATAAATGTAATGACAAGAAGTGTAACCAGACCGCCAATCATTGGAATCGCGGTACGCTTAACTAACTCCATCGGCGGAATACCAGCGACACCAGCACAAGCAATCACGACACCTGAAACTGGAGAGAAAGAACGGAAGATACCCGCAGATAGCTGCATAGGCAGTGCAAGTGCTGCTGTTGAAACACCCACATGCGTCGCGACATCTGGCGCTAGGTTTGAGAAACTAAAGAACGCTGCATTCCCTGAGCCCGACATTAATGCTGTCACGCCAATAATACCAACTAGCATGATAACCATCATCGTGTAGCCAAAGCCAAGATGTGTTGCGACACCCAACATGCCTGAAATAAAACCAATCGCTTTAAGACCGACTACGAAAGTCTGCGCCGCGATGATCAGAGATACAACCCCAGCAAAAACATCTCCCATTCCTTGCAGATAGACTTTCAAGGATGCAGCCACCGCTTTGCCGTCTTTCGAGTAACAGTAGTCGCAAATCATCGCCACCACTAAGCTAATATACATAGCGGTAACAACATCAATCTTAATAGATGTAATCGCAAACTTACTAAAAGTTAACAGCAGCACAAGTGGTAACACAGGTAAGAAAGCAAACCATTTTGGCGCCTCACGGGCGGTATCTTGTTGCGCTTGTAACTCATAGGACACGCCATTAACTTCGTCACGTTTATCAAACCATTTCTGACAAACAAAATGCAGGACTGCAATGACAAGCGCAGTACACACACCGACAAACAATTGGTGCTCAACAAAATAAGCTGCCGCATCAATACCGATCACTTCCGCTGCTTTGTTCGATGCGCCAGACGCTGGACCTAAATCCAAACACGCTGTTGTTGCCAGTACCGCAGCCACCGATGCCGGAGTACATCCAATACCTACCAACACAGGATACAAAGCGACCAAGAGCAACATTGCCAGACCAACAGCACTTGGAATAAAAACATTCAAAATCTGCCCCAAAATGTAGGCAAGTGCGAGAACAATGTATGGGTTATTTATCTTAGCAAGCGGTTTAGTCGTGACACTCACTAACGCATTCGCGGCACCGATGTGTCCCATATATTTTGAGAAACCACCGACCGCATGATGATTAAACCAAGTTTGGCCAGCGTTGATGACGAAATTGCTTTAATAACTAAAAAGAAGTCAACCACCGTAGCGCCTGAAGAACTTACCCCTTTAGGCAGGAATTC
>ASHK01000287.1 GCA_000695745.1 Vibrio madracius
GATAAGGCACTTGCTGCGGTAGCGGAAGCTAAAGCGTATACCCGAGATCAGAAACGTATTTTGGCGGAGTTTGAACGCTTGGTTGACCGAAATGCGATTACCAAAACGGAAATTGATGCGCAAAAAGCAGCGGTGGAAATCGGTAATGCTCGATTGGATGCTGCGAACGCCAATCTCAATGATCTGTATATTGAAGCGCCGTTCAAAGGCACCGTTGGTTTGATTGACTTTAGTCGCGGTAAACTGGTTAGTGTTGGTACAGAGTTGCTGACGCTCGATGATCTTTCCACGATGCAACTTGACCTTCAAGTTCCTGAACACTACCTACCTATGCTTGAAAAAGGTATGGAAGTGACGGCAAGAACGTCGGCATGGGGCACTCGTATTTTTACCGGGAAAGTGGTCGCTATCGATACCCGTGTTAATCAAGAGACATTGAATCTTCGTGTTCGTATCCATTTTGAAAATGAAGAGAATCGCCTGAAGCCGGCATGTTAGCGCAAGCAAGAATGGAATTTCCACCGATTGAAGCGCCTATTATCCCAGTACAGGCACTTGAATACTCAGGCACTAAGCGTTTTGTTTATGTGATTGATGAAAATAACAAAGCGCACCGCACAGAAGTCTTCTTAGGTGCTCGTGTTGGCAATCAAGTGGTTATTGAAAAAGGGTTAGAAATCGGCCAACGTATTGTCGTTCAGGGCATTGTAAACATGCGTGACGGAGTGTCTGTTCAAGAAGTCTCCTCTGAGCCGACGGCTGGACGCAGCATGGACAAGTCTGCAGGCAATGACAAGGAAGCAAGCTAATGTTGTTATCTGATGTTTCGGTTAAACGTCCGGTAGCGGCTATCGTATTGAGTTTGCTGCTCTGCGTGTTCGGTATTGTTTCTTTTAGTAAACTCGCCGTTCGCGAAATGCCGGATATTGAAAATCCCGTTGTTTCTATCTCGACTCGTTATGAAGGGGCGTCTGCGACCATCATTGAGAGTCAGATCACCTCGGTTATTGAAGACCAGCTCTCAGGCATCAGTGGTATTGATGAAATTGAGTCGACTACGCGAAACAGTATGTCGCGTATTACGGTTACTTTCGAGCTCGGCTATGATTTGAATACAGGCGTCAGTGACATTCGTGATGCGGTAGCCCGTGCTCAGCGCGCCTTGCCGGATGAAGCCGATGACCCTCTGGTGTTTAAGAACAATGGTAGCGGTGAAGCGTCACTGTATATCAACCTAAGTTCCTCTGAGATGGACCGCACCCAGCTTACCGATTATGTTAATCGTGTGCTGGTCGACCGCTTCAGCCTTATTTCTGGCGTCAGTTCAGTGGATATTTCGGGCGGTTTGTATCAGGTGATGTACATAAAGCTCAAGCCTGCTTACATGGCTGGTCGCGGCGTGACTACATCGGATATCACTTCAGCACTACGCAGTGAAAACATCGAAAGTCCGGGTGGTGAAGTTCGAAACGACGCCACTGTGATGTCAGTACGAACCGCGCGTGCCTATAATACACCGGTTGATTTTGAGTATTTGGTGGTTAAGCGTGCAAGCGACAATACCCCTATTTACTTAAAAGATGTCGCCGATGTTTATGTGGGAGCGGAAAACGAAAACTCGACCTTTAAGAGTGACGGTGTTGTCAACGTGAGTATGGGGATTGTGCCGCAATCTGACGCAAACCCACTGCAAGTTGCGGACTTAGTTCATAAAGAAGTTGAGCGCATGCAACAGTTCCTACCACAAGGAACACGATTGGCGATCGATTACGATTCTACCGTCTTTATCGACCGTTCAATTTCCGAAGTGTACAACACGCTGTTTATCACCGGTGGATTGGTTATCCTCGTGCTGTACATTTTTATTGGTCAAGCGCGAGCGACGTTAATTCCAGCCGTTACGGTGCCAGTGTCGTTGATCTCGTCGTTTATCGCCGCGTATTTCTTTGGCTTCTCTATTAACTTGATCACCTTAATGGCGCTTATCCTTTCTATTGGTCTGGTGGTCGATGATGCCATTGTTGTGGTCGAGAATATATTCCACCATATCGAAAGAGGAGAGTCGCCTCTATTAGCGGCCTATAAAGGCACACGTGAGGTGGGGTTCGCCGTCGTTGCCACTACATTGGTATTGGTGATGGTGTTCCTACCTATCTCATTTATGGATGGCATGATAGGGCTCCTATTCACCGAGTTTTCAGTGTTACTGGCGATGTCAGTGATCTTCTCGTCGCTGATAGCCTTAACGCTCACCCCCGTGCTGGGTAGCACTATCCTAAAAGCCAATGTCAAACCGAACCGTTTTACTCAGTTTGTCGATAAAGGGTTTAGAAAGCTTGAACGCGGTTATAAAGCGGCATTGGTGAAAGCCCTTAAACTGCGTTGGATGGCTCCAATTATTATCGTGGCTTGTATTGGTGGTAGTTTCCAACTGATGCAACAAGTCCCAGCCCAGTTAACACCGTCAGAAGACCGAGGCGTTATTTTCGCTTTTGTTCGTGGTGCCGATGCGACCAGCTATAACCGTATGTCAGCCAATATGGACATCGTCGAGAAACGCTTGATGCCGCTGCTAGGGCAAGGTTTCTTAAAGTCGTTTAGTATTCAATCACCAGCGTTTGGTGGTAATGCCGGCGACCAAACGGGCTTTGTGATCATGATTCTAGAGGATTGGAATGACCGTGATATCACGGCGCAAGAATCGCTTAATGTAGTGAGAAAGTCACTGGCAGGCATTCCTGACGTACGTGTATTCCCATTCATGCCAGGCTTTAGAGGCGGATCGAGCGAACCTGTACAGTTTGTTATTGGTGGGTCTGATTACCATGAATTGCAAACTTGGGCGGATAAACTTGAACTGGCAGCAGAACAGTCACCATTTATGGAAGGGGCCAGTACCGACTATTCTGAGAAAACCCCAGAACTGGTTGTCACTATTAACCGTGAACGTGCCGCAGAGCTGGGAATTAGCGTTGCCGATATCTCAGATACCTTAGAGATCATGCTTGGTGGTAAAAGCGAAACGACCTATGTAGAACGCGGTGAAGAATACGATGTTTATCTACGTGGTGATGAGAATAACTTCAACAACGCCAACGACTTAAGTCAGATCTATATGCGAACTAAGTCTGGTGAACTAGTGACGCTCGATGCGGTGACCTCCATTGAGGAAGTGGCATCATCGATACGCTTGTCCCACTACAATAAGCAGAAATCGATCACGATTAAAGCGAACTTGTCGGACGGTTATACTCTAGGAGAAGCGCTCGACTTCATGGATCAACAAGCTGTGGAAATGCTACCGGGTGATATCTCGGTAAGTTATGCCGGAGAGTCGAAAGATTTTAAAGAGAATCAATCCAGTATCCTAGTGGTGTTTGGTTTGGCTCTGCTGGTGGCTTACCTAGTACTTGCTGCTCAATTTGAGAGCTTCATCAACCCACTTGTCGTCATGTTTACCGTACCTATGGGAGTGTTTGGTGGCTTCTTAGGCTTAGTTATTATGCAGCAAGGCATGAACATCTATAGCCAAATCGGCATGATCATGTTGATTGGTATGGTAACTAAAAATGGTATCTTGATTGTCGAATTTGCTAACCAACTGCGTGACAAAGGCGTCGAGTTCGAAAAAGCCATCATCGATGCGTCAGCACGACGTCTGCGACCCATTATGATGACGGCGTTCACAACGCTAGCAGGGGCCATTCCTCTGATCTTGTCTACTGGCGCTGGTTATGAAAGCCGAGTGGCGGTGGGGACAGTGATCTTCTTTGGCATGGCTTTCGCCACCTTAGTTACTTGTTTGTTATTCCAGCGATGTATCGACTTATCTCGGCTAAAACCAAGGCTCCAGGGCATGTTGAAGCTGAGCTTAACAAGGCACTTAGCCATGACGTAAAAGCGCGAACGAGTCATGGTGAGCTGACCGACAACTAACCCCCATAGACTCAATGAAAACCGCAGGTTAAATTAGTCTCATAAAATGCTCAGTTTCGACTGGGCATTTTTTGTTTGTTGGTTAGGATTGTTGGGGACAAAAACAATCAATAAGGAAAGTAAAGTGGCTGAATTTAAATACAAAGATCTTCCTCAAGAACAGCAGGACAAATTAGATGCGGCGGTATTTCGTAAGCTGCTGGCTCACCTTGATGAAAACAAAGATGTGCAAAATATCGACCTGATGATTCTTGCTGGATTCTGTCGCAACTGCTTTAGCAAATGGTATAAAGCGGAAGCAGAAAATGCAGGATTGGCGTTGGATATCGATGATGCACGTGAGCGTGTCTACGGCATGACCTACGATGAGTGGAAAACGAATCATCAACCTAAGGCAACAGCAGAACAATTGGCTGCCTTTGAAGCTCGCCAAAATAACAAGTAATTCACGGTTGAGCTAAAAGCGAGTTGGAAATAAAAACGCCACTTCATTGTTTGAAGTGGCGTTTGGTTTTCATTGAAGATTAAGCCAAGTCACCGGTTACTTCGAAGCTTTCTAGCTTGTCAGTATAAGGTTGTAGATCGCCAATGTTGTTGTTAATCCATTCTGCGTCGTAGTAAGTGTCGAGATAACGTTCGCCGCTGTCACAAAGTAGAGTGACAATAGAACCTGTTTCACCGCGCTTTTTCATTTCGCCCGCTAATTGCAGCACGCCGTATAGGTTAGTACCTGTCGATGCGCCGACTTTGCGACCTAACTTTTTCTCTAGCCAATGGATAGTAGCGATACTCGCTGCGTCAGGAATGGTACGCATCTCATCGACGACGCCAGGGATAAAGCTAGGCTCTACGCGTGGGCGACCAATACCTTCAATTTTACTACCACAATCACCAGTTATATTGGCGTTACCTGTTTTGAAGAAGTCGTGGAATACCGAGTTTTCAGGGTCTACAACGCACAGTTTAGTGTTGTGCATTTGATAGCGGATAAAGCGACCGATCGTTGCTGATGTACCACCTGTACCAGGACTCATTACAACCCAGGTAGGAATCGGGTGATCTTCGAGCTCCATCTGATTGAAAATAGAGTTAGCGATGTTGTTGTTACCACGCCAGTCAGTGGCACGCTCTGCATAGGTAAATTGGTCCATGTAGTGACCATTGAGCTCTTTTGCTAAACGGTGAGACTCTGCATAGATTTGGTCTGGACGATCAACGAGGTGAGCTTTACCGCCGTAGAATTCAATTTGTTCGATTTTCTTGCGCGCAGTACTTTTTGGCATAACCGCGATAAACGGTAGGCCTAGTAGGCGTGCAAAATAAGCTTCAGAAACCGCAGTGCTGCCTGAGGATGACTCAATCACCGTTGTCTTCGGACCAATCCAACCATTACATAGCGCATAAAGGAAAAGAGAACGCGCTAAACGGTGTTTTAGCGAACCAGTAGGGTGTGTACTTTCATCTTTTAGATAAACATCGATACCCTCGATGCTTGGTAGATCAAGCTTGATGAGGTGCGTATCGGCTGAGCGTTGGAAGTCCGCCTCAATCTTACGAACGGCGTTGTTAATCCATTTAATATCGGTACACATAGTTTTGTTTCCTACTTTGTTATCGGTATGGTGATAATTTACCTACGTATCAGGAGAAAAACTTTGCTATATTGACTTTGAATTTCCCTATAGGTAGAAAACTTTTCTATTTGGAGTTGTTTGTGGATATAGATAATACTGATAAAAAGTTGTTGGCGCTGTTACAGCAAGATGGAACGTTGTCGTTGAATGATTTAGCGGAAGCCGTCAACCTGACCACGACACCATGTTGGAAGCGTTTAAAAAAGCTTGAAGACAATGGCATTATTGAAAAAGAGTGGCTTTGTTAGACCCAGAAAAGCTTGGCTTGTCCTTTACTGCGTTTGTCCAAGTGAAAACCACCGACCACTCGCATGAGTGGTATAAAAAGTTTGTCGAAACCGCGTCGTTGTTCCCTGAAGTAATGGAATTCTACCGCATGGCCGGAGAATACGATTACATGATGAAGGTGCTCGTTAAGGACATGAAATGTTTCGATGAGTTTTATAAAAAGCTAGTAAACAGCATTGATGGACTATCCAATGTAACTTCTACGTTTGCGATGGAACCACTGAAATACACCACAGCTTTACCCATACGTTGATTCAGTAAAAGCTCTCAACTTATTACCATCATGCTTGCTTCGTCAGAGTAATCACTCTATAAAATGAGACTAGGTTCTTATCTACATTGGCAGGCAAAGGAGTGTCATATGCTGCATCAGCTATTGGTGTCGGTAAAAAAGCCATTTATCAAAATGGTGCCAGTGCCCAAGCCAGAGTGTTTATCAGGCTCTGGTCAAGTGCTGAACATCCCATCACTATGCAATCAATATTCAGTCAAAAAACCATTGATTGTTACGGATGGCGTGTTACGAAAATTGGGGCTGCTCGATAAGATGCTGGCCGCATTGGAGGCGGCTTCTATTGAATACAGTTTGTTTGATGAAGTCCTTCCGGACCCAGATTTTGCTACGGTTCGCAAAGGGGTTGAGCGTTATAAGCAACAAGGTTGCGATGGCATTATTGCATTCGGGGGCGGATCGCCAATGGATTGCGCTAAAGCGATTGCTGGGAGCGCAAAGTCAAACAAAGATGTTTCAAAGCTGACTGGCTGCTCAAAGTACATCGTCCATTGATGCCGATTATTGCGATTCCAACGACCGCAGGGACTGGCTCAGAAGGGACGGTAGCGGCGGTGGTGAGCGATGTAGAGTCCAAAATGAAACGCTCTATTACCGACCCATTCTTGGTGCCAAAAGTCGCAGTGTTAGACCCTGATATTATGCTGGGTCTGCCAGCGCAAATTACTGCAGAAACAGGTGCCGATGCGTTAACTCATGCGATTGAGTCATACCTTAGCCAATACTCAAACAGCTTTACCGAAACGTGTTCAATCAGCGCAATCAAAGCGATTTTTGACTATCTCCCAGCGGCCTATCAGCAAGGAAGTGATAAAGTCGCACGAGAAAAAATGGCGATAGCAAGTTATGAGGCTGGGTTAGCGTTTACGCGTACTTATATTGGCTATGTTCACGCCATTGCTCATCAGTTGGGGGCTTTCTATCATGTTCCTCACGGCAGAGCGAATGCAATAGTGTTGCCCCATGTTCTTCGCTTTACCGCACAAAGAGATAACGCCAGACTGACACAGCTATCGCTGGCGTTAGGATATAAAGACAGTGCTCAGTTTATTGACAATGTCGAATCGTTACTCCGTGCTCTGAATATTCCAACAGTGATTCCAGAGCTGAACAAGTCCGACATTCCTCGTTTGGCGAAACAAGCGATTAAGGAAGCGTTTGGTGAGTATCCGGTGCCAGAAGAGATGACGGTAGCGGAATGCCAACAGCTATTATCAACATTACTCGATACAGGAGTGCATTAATGAGTGTAGTGGAACTCAATGAACAGCAGATGATAGAGCGGCTTCAAGAACAGAAGGCCGCATTTAAAGAGTCTCCTTGTATTAGTCGCGAACTCAGACGCGTCAACCTGCTCAAACTTGAAAAAGTCCTACGTGAGAATCAATCTGAGATTTGCGAGGCCATCGCAAAAGATTTTGGACATCGTTCTTCAACGGAAACGGCACTACTAGAAATTTTTTCTTCCATCGATGGGATTATTGATGCGAGAAAACAGTTAAAGAAATGGATGCGCCCAAAACAGCGTCATACGTCAGTGTGGTTCTGGCCTGCAAAAAATAGAGTCGTGCCTCAGCCGTTGGGTGTAGTTGGCATTATCGTCCCTTGGAACTATCCACTTTACTTGGCTATCGGGCCTATGACGGCAGCGTTGGCAGCCGGTAACCGTGTGATGGTGAAGATGTCGGAAAACTCGACTCACCTTTGTAAAACCTTAGCTCAGGCATTTTCGAGTGCGTTTACTGAAGATGAGGTGTGTTTTGTCTCTGAAACGGGCACAACAGGGCAAGCGTTTTCAAAATTGCCATTTGACCACCTGATCTTCACGGGCTCTGGTGCAACAGGTCGCAAGGTGATGGCGGCGGCAGCGGAGAATTTAACGCCAGTTACTTTGGAGCTCGGTGGAAAGTCGCCAACCATTATTGCGCCAGACTACGATGTGAAGAAAGCACTAAAACGTATTCTTGGCGGTAAAGTGTACAACTCTGGACAGACATGCGTGGCTCCGGATTACTTGTTAGTTCCAGAAGATAAGCTCAAGCAAGTCATCAAAGCGGCCAAATCCGTAATGAAGAGCCGCTACAAGAGCATTGATCACCCAGACTACACCGCCGTGATTGATGAGGTGTCGTTTCATCGCCTTAATGAGACACTCCAATCTGCAAAAGAAGGAGCAGGCGAGGTGATTAATCTCATCCCAGCCAGTGAGCCAGACGCAGAGACTCGACGTTTTCCTTTGCATCTAGTGGTGAGCCCTGCCTGTGATGAGCCCGTAATGACGAGAGAGATCTTCGGCCCAATTTTGCCAGTGTTAACATACAAAACCATGGACGATGTTTATCATTTCATCAATGAACGTGACCGGCCATTAGCGCTGTATTTGTTCTCTGATGACAAAGAACTGCAACAAGCGGTGTTGGAAAATACTATGTCGGGCGCACTCTCCATCAATGATGTGATGCTGCATGTGGCTCAGCACGATTTGCCATTCGGTGGTGTCGGACCAAGTGGGATGGGGCATTATCACGGACGAGAAGGGTTTGAAACGTTCTCCAAACTTCGTCCTATTATGCATCAAGGCAAGTTTTCAGCCATCGGCTTTTTGTATTCACCCTATTCTGGGTTTGCGCGCCGCATGGTGAACTATTTGATCAATCGAAAGTGGGGTAAATACCCACATTAAGTGACACGTCATGTGCTTATGAAAAGGCGGGGATGAGTCCCCGCCTTTTCTATTAGTATCGTGAGGTTTCATCGGTAAAGCGCATCACACCTTCTTGGACAGAAGAAGCAATTAACTCACCTTTTTGGTTGAAAATTTCACCGCGCACTAAGCCTCGAGAGTTACTCGCATTGGGACTATCTATCACATACAACAACCACTCATCCATTTTGACTGGACGATGGAACCAGATGGAATGATCGATAGTGGCGACCTGAAATTTAGGGGTTAATAATGTGACACCATGAGGATGCAGGGCGGTAGTTAAGAAGCCCAATCAGAAGCGTAGCCAAGCAGATACTGGTGGATAAGCTGATTGTCTGGCATTTCACCATTAGCACGAATCCAAAGGTATTGTTTAGGTTCTGCTTTTTCTGGTTTTAATGGATTGATGACGGTCACTGGACGCATTTCAATCGGCTTTTCACCGCAAAAAGCTTTGCGAAGCTTCTCTGGGAGAAAGTCTGCAATCCGTGCGGCTAATTCAGATTCTGAGGCATAGTTCTCTGGTCCTGGTATTTCGGGCATGGCACTTTGATGCTCAAACCCGGAGCTCACCATGATAACTGGCTGTTAAATAGAAAATAGGTCGACCATTTTGGATAGCTTTGACGCGGCGGGTACTAAAACTTTTACCGTCTCTGAGGTTTTCGACATCGTAAATGATGGGTTTTTCTGGGTCACCTGGGTAGAGAAAGTAACTGTGGAAGGAGTGAACTGTGCGATCTTCAGCAACGGTATAACGCGCTGCCGACAATGCTTGTCCAATCACTTGCCCGCCATACACTTGTGGCAAACCAAGGTTCTCACTTTGTCCTCGAAACAAATCAACTTCAAGCTGTTCTAGCTGTAATAGTTCTAATAAATCGCTTAGTGGTTTACTCATAGCACCCATCTTTTATTCATAACTTTGTTAGCCAAGTGTGGGTTTTGCTATCAATTTCGTCAAGCAGAGAAAAATGTAGGAATAGGGTGAATTTATTGAAAAAAAGCGTGTTTTTGTTAAGCGCGATGTCGTATATCTGATATGTTTATTGCATATCGTTCCTKKTTTTTACACAGGTCGTAATCAAAAACTCTAAGAGAGGCATCATGAAAAAGACACTCATTGGCGCGTTGGTTATTGCTTTAGGTCTAGGCTTGGTAGGGTGCCAATCTGCACCTCAATCAGACGCTTCGTCTCAAGTGGAACAACAGAAAAATATGGAAGATGGTATGTCATCAGTGAAAGGCACTATCGCCTACAGAGAACGCATTGCTTTGCCACCTAATGCTGTTGTAACCGTGAAGCTTCAAGATGTGTCGTTGCAAGATGTCGCAGCAACTGTGATCAGTGAGCAAACCTTTACCACCGATGGGGCACAAGTACCGTTTGATTTTGAGTTGAGTTACGACATGGCGGATATCAAAGCAAAACACACCTACAGTGTCAGCGCACGTATTGAAGTTGACGGTAAGCTACGTTTTATCAGTGATACCTCATACCCTGTGATTACAGACGCCAACCAAACAGCAAACGTCAATATGATGTTAGTGGGTGTCCGCTAAGTATTTCTAATGGATGGCAGTTATGGCTGCCATCCAAATTCTTTCAAACGAACCCTACCTTTGATTGAAAACGTCACGCCTTCTTCCATTAATCGCGCTCTCTGCCTTAAAAAATCATCGCCTTTTAGCGATATCTCTCCCTTGCCATTAATCACGCGATGCCAAGGCAGCGAACTGCTATCTGGGAGATTACCCAACGCCTTACCAACATGCCGAGCATAGCCCGGATACCCAGCCATTTTGGCAATTTGACCGTAAGTTGCGACTTTCCCAAGTGGAATTTGGTGAATTACTGCAAAGATTTGCGCCTTAAATTGATCCATACTGAAAGTGTCCTAGTTCATTTTGCCAAGGATAGGTAATAAGGAGGAGCTATGGTATTTTCCGTTTTTCAATTCATTATCACAAGTCTACTGGTGGTAGTTTGTGCCAGAACGATCAGCGTTACGGAGGGGGATATCCCCGTGTTAGCGATGATGATTCCCGCGTTATGGATCTTGCCTCAAGGCGGTATCGCAGGCTTGATGTTGCTCGCCTCAATGGTGGTTTATGGTCTCACTCTTCCGATTCAGTCTATTGCGAT
>ASHK01000288.1 GCA_000695745.1 Vibrio madracius
CAAATACAAGAGAATGATGGGAGTGATGTAAGCGCCATTCATGGTGCTGACAATTGAATTGTATTGACGATTTGATAAAATCCTCCGCGTTAAAATGAATTAGAGAGAACATCCCGATGGGAAGAAGTTTTGAAGTGCGCAAGGCCTCTATGGCCAAGACTCAGGGCGCAAAAATTAAAGTTTATTCCAAGTATGGTAAAGAGATCTACGTAGCAGCGAAAAACGGCGGCGCAGATCCAGAGATGAACTTGTCGCTTAAGCACCTGATTGCTAAAGCAAAAAAAGATCAAGTTCCTGCTCACGTTATTGAAAAAGCACTAGACAAAGCTAACGGTGGTGGTGGTGAAGACTACCAGCCAGCACGTTATGAAGGTTTTGGTCCGGGTGGCGTTAGCGTTATCGTTGACTGTTTGACCGATAACGGCAACCGTACTTTCCAAGATGTTCGCCAATGCTTCGTTAAGACGGGTGCTAAAATTGGTAGCCCTGGTACTGTTGCTCACATGTTCGATCACCAAGCGGTATTCCAATTCAAAGGTGACGACGAAGAAGCTGTACTTGAAGCTCTAATGATGGCTGATGTAGACGTAACAGATATTGAGCTAGAAGAGGGTGTAATCACAGTATTTGCCCCACATACTGAGTTCTTCAAAGCGAAAACAGCCTTGAACGCTGAATACCCAGGTCTAACGGTTGATGTGGAAGAAATTACGTTTGTACCACAAACTCATACTGCCATTGCTGGCGAAGATGCTGAGAAATTCCAAAAATTCCTCGACATGCTAGATGACTGTGATGATGTTCAGCAGGTTTATCACAACGCAGAGCAATAATACGCTTGTGTTATGAAAAAAGAGTCGACAAGGTCGGCTCTTTTTTTATTGCTACTTTCAGAACTCCTTATCAGTATCGAGTCTGGAGATAGTGTTTCAGAAGCATGATCAAGGTGATTGTCCATGATCATGCTTCCTCTACTTTGATCTTTTTTGGGGCGCACAGCCAAGCGGAAAAGTTTCTTACTTGTGGCAAGACGGTTAGGTTTAGTACTAGCGCACATGGCCAGGCAATAAGAAAACTCTGCAACCAGATAGGAGGCCAAGCGCTGTTAAAGCCCATTTTGTATCCCGATATAATGCCCGACATCATGATACCCATAGTAAGAGAGGAAAGTAGGGCGGAAACCCAAAATTGTTTTTTACTCATTGTTATTCTCCTGTTGATTTTTGTTATCAGAAGTATAAACCTATTCATAAATAGATAATATTGGGTGAAATAGAATTGTGGATTCCATATTTGGGTATATAGATGACGCTTACTTGTTTTGTAAGGTAGTTGAGCATGGTTCCGTATTAAAAACGGCCAATCTTCTTGGTGTTCCGCAGTCGACGGTATCTAGACGTATCTCATCTCTCGAAGAACGTTTAGGTCTTCGTTTGCTAGAAAAGAAGGGTAGGGAGTTAACAGCTACTGAAGTTGGCAGACTCGTTTTCGAACAACTAAGCAGTGGGATAGAGCAGGTAGAAATAGGCTTAGCCAACATCACGGAACAAATGGAGCAAGTCGCTGGCACTGTGCGCTTGTCGGTACCGCACAGTTTCTACCATTCTTTTGTTGCTCCTGTTGTGGAATGCTACTTAAAGCGGTATCCAAACGTCCATATTGATCTTGGCTTGAACCATGACCAGATAAAACCTCAGACTAATCGCGAGTTGCTTATCACATTTGATATCAGTGATATGGAGGATCTAATCGCCCGTCCTTTGTTTACCGCTCGTCATGGTTTTTTTGCCAGTAGTGAATATTTGGCGACTCGTCCAAAAATCACTGACATCTCACAACTTCCCCAGTTAGATTGGCTAGCGATAGATAATAATCAAACTTTGGCTATTTATCGGAACGAACGCCTTGAGGAGAGCATTCATGTTAAACCTAGACTGGTTGTGAATGATATCCAAGCTCTGTTAGATGCTGTAGAAAGAGGACTGGGTGTTGCCTCACTCCCATTACGACATGTGCAGACTAACTCAAATTTGATTCATCTGCTGCCTGAACACTATCGTAGTGACCGACAAGCGTTTTTGGTGTACAAAGATAGGAAATATCAACCGAAAGCCGTTAAATCGCTCATAGACGCTATTTTATCTAGCGCAAATAAGATGGATGCTGCGGTAAACCCCACCAGCAAGAAAAGGAGTACAAATGAAAGTTAGTTTTATTGGATTGGGTGTAATGGGATACCCAATGGCTGCTCATT
>ASHK01000289.1 GCA_000695745.1 Vibrio madracius
CTATGCATTTCCACTTTTCTAAAATGCACGGTTTGGGTAATGACTTTATGGTCGTTGATTGTATTACCCAGAACGTATTTTTCTCACCCGATCTTATTCGTCGTTTAGCGGATAGACATACAGGTGTGGGTTTCGATCAGCTTTTGATTGTTGAAGCGCCGTATGATCCAGAAACTGACTTTCACTATCGCATTTTTAATGCTGATGGCAGCGAAGTTGAGCAGTGTGGGAATGGCGCGCGTTGCTTTGCGCGTTTCGTGCAGATGAAAGGGTTGACCAATAAGTACAGCGTGAGTGTGAGTACCAAGAAAGGCAAAATGGTCTTAAAGCTGGAAGAGAATGATTTGGTCACGGTGAACATGGGGCAACCTGAGTTTGAGCCAAATAAGATTCCTTTCAAAGCCAAGCAAAAAGAGAAAACTTATATCTTACGTGCTGGTGAGCATACGCTGTTCTGTGGCGCGGTGAGTATGGGGAATCCTCATGTTGTGACTGTGGTCGATAGCACTGAAGATGCGGATGTCGAACAACTAGGTCCATTGCTTGAATCGCATGAACGTTTTCCAGAGCGTGTTAACGCAGGCTTTATGCAAGTATTGAGTCGCCATGAAGTGAATCTGCGTGTGTATGAGCGAGGAGCCGGTGAAACTCAGGCTTGTGGAAGCGGTGCTTGCGGTGCTGTTGCCATTGGCATTGTTCAAGGGCTATTAGATGAGAATGTCACAGTACACTTACCTGGAGGCGATTTAACGATCAGCTGGAAAGGTGAAGGTCATTCGTTAACTATGACGGGACCTGCAACTCACGTGTTTGATGGGCAGATTTCTTGCTAGTCAATGCACCTTGAGGTCACTTGTATATACTAATGGCGGGTCTATGATAGACCCGCCATTTTTTTATCTATCTGACAGGGAATAAAGGGAAACATTTTGTCTGAGTTTGAAGCGAACCACCTGACAGCAGAAGTGGTAGCACAATATCTTTCTGATCATCCAGATTTTTTTAAGGGTAGAGAGTCGCTAGTAGAATCCCTTTCCCTTCCGCACCAACAGCAAGGAGCGGTTTCTCTCGTAGGTATCCAATTGCAACGACAGCGCGAACGTATTGAAGCGTTGGAAGAAGAAATCACCGCCTTGATGTCTTTGGCCGCTCGTAATGATAAAACTTTCTATGAGTTTATGTCACTGCAAGAGAACTTACTCAAATGTCGCGATCTGCATAGTGTTGTTAATGCGATTAAGCAGACGGCACAAGGGCTTAACCTTAATGGTTACTTGAAGCTTATCGATGAACAGAGCAGCGACAAGCTTTCAATGGAAAGCTGGCAGCGTTTCACTACCAATCATCTTAATGGAAAAGACGCTTATTTAGGGCGCCTACGTCAAGCTGATAGAGCCATGTTGTTTACAGAGCAGCAGATTGCTAATGGGAAGGTTCCTGAGCTAGGTTCGTATGTTGTGCTGCCATTGAAGCGCCAGTTTGCCCAAGGTTTGTTGATTTTTTCCAGCGAGGACGGCGGTCATTTTCAGCCAGACATGGATACCTTATTTTTAAGACATTTAGCGCTAGTGGTCTCTTATCTTTGTGAAAGTTTAGAGTGGCAAGCGCAAGAGGAAGACGATGTCAGACCAAGCACTGCCTAGTGGATTGCAAAAACCGCTAGAGCGTTTCTACGAGTACCTTCGTAGTGAAAAAGGGTTAAGCCTCCATACGCAACGCAACTATCGCCAACAGTTAGAAACCATGGGTATGCACCTGCACGAAATGGGGGTTGGTGCGTGGACACAAGTCGATGCGGGATGGGTAAGGCAACTTGCCGGCAAAGGCATGCGTGAAGGTATGAAAGCCAGCAGCATCGCCACACGGCTCTCATCGTTGCGAAGTTTCTTTGATTTCCTTATTTTACGTGGCGAGCTCACGGCCAATCCCGCTAAAGGGGTGAGCGCCCCGCGTAAGCAACGTCCATTGCCGAAAAATCTTGACGTTGATGAAGTGAATCAACTGCTGGAAGTGGATGAAGATGACCCATTGGCGGTGCGTGATCGGGCCATGATGGAAATGATGTATGGTGCTGGATTGCGTTTGGCAGAAATGGTCAGTATTGACGTCAAACACTTGAATTTATCCAGCGGCGAGCTTCGTGTTATCGGTAAAGGTAATAAAGAACGTAAGGTGCCATTTTCAGGCTATGCCACGGAATGGGCGAAGAAATGGCTCAAAGTGCGTGGTGAGCTTGCCAATCCGGGAGAAGTTGCGCTGTTTGTATCAAAGTTGGGCACCCGTATCTCTCATCGTAGTGTACAAAAGCGTATGGCGGAATGGGGGCAGAAACAGTCTCTTGCTAGTCATGTCAGCCCACATAAACTGCGTCATTCATTCGCTACGCATATGCTAGAGTCGAGTAACAACTTGAGAGCTGTACAAGAGCTGCTAGGTCATGAAAACATTTCGACCACTCAGATTTATACCCACCTCGACTTTCAACATTTGGCTCAAGCTTATGATCAGGCACACCCTCGTGCTCATAAAAATGGCCCCCCTAAAAAGAAAGAGGATGAGTAAATGCGCTTTTATCGTAGCCTAGCACCTATCAAGGCCATGACCTTCGATCTTGACGATACGCTTTATGATAACTTGCCTGTGATTACTCGAGTAGAACAGCAAGCAGCACAATGGCTGTATCAGCAACACCCCATCAGTCAGGGTTGGGATGCGAAGCAATGGCATGAATGTAAGATGGCCTTGGTTAAAGCAGATCCTGCGTTGAAACACGATGTGACTCAATGGCGATATCAGCAGATTAAGCAAGGGTTGGAGCAATTAGGCTACGATGATCTAAACGCTACCCAAGCAGCACAAACATTGATCGAAAAAGTGCTGATTTGGCGTAGCGACTTCGATGTTCCACATGAAACACATAGAACACTCTCTGTTTTGAGTAAACAGATCCCGTTAGTGGCTATCACCAATGGCAATGTAGATGTGGAGAAGATAGGGCTTCATCAATATTTTGATCTGATTCTTAAAGCAGGACCAGATGGACGAGCGAAACCTAACTCCGATATGTTTGATAAGGCAGCACAGCATTTAGCTGTGCCACGTCGTCATATCCTGCATGTTGGCGATCATGTCGTCACCGATGTTGCAGGAGCGATACGCAATGGCTTCAGTGCTTGTTGGTTTAACGACAAAGAAAAATCAGCACGGCAGACGGTGCGCCTCAAGCAATTGCCAGATATTGAAATTAATCATATCCAACAATTACTTGAGCTTAAGCTATAACGTGCTTTTTGAGAACAGATAGGCAGAGCGTGCCCACTACGCTCTGCTTGAAACCATTGCAAATACTGTTCAAAGAACGTCAGCATTGCGTTGGCATCATCACCACTTTCTAGCTCTCTGACCATTTGTGCGCATACTTCAAGCGTGCACAGATTTCCCGCTTGTTGATTGCGCCTTAGTTGATACTGAGAGCTTTGCACCGCCTCAAGATGAACTTTAGGCAAGTCTTGTAGCCACTGACTGCGATTCAACATTTTCTTCGCTTCTTGCCATGTAGCGTCTAGTA
>ASHK01000290.1 GCA_000695745.1 Vibrio madracius
AGGGTGACCAAAAATACTTCCCTGTTTATGACGAGAACAAGAAGCTACTACCAAACTTCATCTTCGTTTCTAATATCGAATCGAAAGAGCCTCGCTACGTTATCGAAGGTAACGAGAAAGTTGTCCGTCCTCGTCTAGCCGACGCTGAGTTCTTCTTTAACACCGATCGTAAGCGCCCGCTTATCGACCGTCTACCTGAGTTAGATCAAGCGATCTTCCAGAAGCAGCTTGGTACTATCAAAGATAAGACTGACCGTATCACCGAGCTTGCTGGCTACATTGCTGAGCAAATCGACGCTGACGTTGAAAAATCTAAGCGTGCAGGTCTGCTGGCTAAATGTGACCTAATGACATCGATGGTATTCGAATTTACCGATACGCAAGGTGTGATGGGTATGCACTATGCCACACACGATGGTGAAGATGAGCAAGTGGCTTTAGCGCTTTACGAGCAATACATGCCTCGTTTCGCTGGTGATGAACTACCGAGCACGGGTATCTCATCAGCTGTCGCAATGGCAGACAAGCTAGATACGATTGTGGGTATCTTCGGTATTGACCAAGCACCTAAAGGCTCGGACCCGTTTGCGCTTCGTCGTGCATCACTAGGTGTGCTACGTATTATCGTAGAAAACGGCTACAACCTAGACCTTACTGACCTTATCGCAAAAGCAAAATCTTTGTTTGGCGACAAGTTAACCAATGCAAATGTTGAAGAAGACGTGCTTGAATTCATGCTGGGTCGTTTCAACGCATGGTATAAAGACGCAGGTTTCAGCGTCGACATTATCCAAGCGGTATTGGCACGTCGTCCAACTAAACCTGCTGATTTCGACCAGCGTGTGAAAGCGGTATCTCACTTCCGTGAATTAGATGCGGCAGAATCACTCGCAGCAGCAAACAAGCGTGTGGGTAATATCCTTGCCAAGTTTGATGGTGAGCTCGCAGCTGATATCGACCTTGCGTTACTACAAGAAGATGCTGAAAAAGTATTGGCAGAAAACGTGGAAGTCATGACCGAAGCTCTTGAGCCGGCTTTCGCGACCGGTAACTACCAAGAAGCGCTAAGCAAACTGGCCGATCTACGTGAACCGGTTGATGCTTTCTTCGACAATGTCATGGTAATGGCAGATGATGAAGCACTGAAGAAAAACCGCCTCACTCTGTTGAACAACCTGCGTAACCTATTCTTGCAAATTGCTGATATCTCTCTGATTCAAAAGTAATTTACTAGAAAAGTTGCAAAAGCCCAGTTACCCAACTGGGCTTTTTTTATTCCCACTACAAATAGTGCTTTGACTCACAGTTTCATTAATGTATGTTCAAAGATTAATCTTGCCACCAGCAGGATAAAAAACCGAAAAAATATAACAAGTGAACACAATGAACTAGGTACAGCAATGCAATTTTCTAAGTTTGGTGAAAAATTTAATCGTTACTCAGGTATTACCCAATTAATGGATGATCTTAATGATGGCCTCCGCACTCCAGGTGCCATTATGCTCGGTGGTGGTAACCCAGCCGCCATCCCAGCCATGCTCGAGTACTTTCACCAAGCCAGTGCCGATATGCTTGCCAATGGCGATCTCGTCGCGGCGATGGCTAACTATGATGGCCCACAAGGAAAAGATGCTTTTGTTAAAGCGCTTGCCAAGCTGCTGCGTGACACCTATGGCTGGACAATTACAGAAAAGAACATCAGCTTAACCAATGGCAGTCAGAGTGGTTTTTTCTATCTGTTCAACTTACTTGCAGGTAAACAACCCGATGGCTCGCACAAGAAAATTCTATTGCCGATTGCCCTGAGTATATTGGCTATGGTGACGCGGGCATTGATGAAGATATCTTCGTCTCTTATCACCCAGAGATTGAATTACTCGACGGTGGCTTATTCAAATACCATGTCGATTTTGAGCACCTGAAGATAGATGATTCCGTCGCTGCCATTTGCGCATCGCGTCCAACCAACCCGACGGGCAACGTACTGACTGACGAAGAGATCCACAAGCTCGATAAATTGGCTCGCGCCAACAATATCCCACTGATTATTGATAATGCTTATGGTCTGCCATTCCCAAACATCATTTTTGAAGATGTCGAACCATTTTGGAATGAGAATACCATTCTATGTATGAGCCTATCTAAGCTTGGGTTACCAGGCCTGCGCTGCGGCATTGTTATTGCGAGTGAAGAAGTCACACAAGCAATGACCAATATGAATGGCATCATTAGTCTTGCTCCTGGGAGTTTTGGCCTGCGCTTGCCAACCATATGATTGAAAAAGGCGATCTGCTGGATTTAAGCTCGAATGTCATTAAGCCTTTCTATCAGCAGAAATCACTGCGTGCGGTAGAATTACTGCAATCAGCCATCACCGACCCACGTTTTAGAATTCACAAACCAGAGGGGGCTATTTTCTTATGGCTTTGGTTTGATGAATTACCGATTACCACCATGGCGCTATACCAACGACTGAAAGACCGTGGTGTGTTAATTGTTCCTGGTGAATACTTCTTTATTGGTCAAGAAGACCAGTGGGATCATGCGCATCAGTGCTTACGTATGAACTACGTCCAAGACGATGAAAAAATGCAGCAAGGGATCGCTATCATTGCCGAAGAAGTCGCGAAAGCCTACGCTGAAGCTTAAACTAAAAAGAGCGCCTTCTGGCGCTCTTTCACTCTTTATTTCCGAGTATGGTTTCAAGGCAAATGGTTAGCCTTCGATCAGTTTATTACCACCGATCTCAATTTTACGCGGTTTCATCGCTTCTGGTATTTCACGCTCTAGGTCAACGTGAAGCAAGCCATTTTCCATACTTGCACCAACCACTTTCACATAGTCTGCTAGCTGGAACTTACGCTCAAAGTCGCGTTCTGCGATACCTTGGTAAACATAGTTTTTACCTTCTTCTGCTTTACGCTCACCTTTAACAATCAATAGGTTCTCTTTTTGAGTAAGATCGAGTTGCTCTTCAGCAAAACCAGCCACAGCCATAGTGATGCGGAAGTGATTCTCATCTTGTTGTTCGATGTTGTATGGAGGGTAACCACCAGAAGAATTTTTCGCAGTATTCGCTTCCATCATATTAAAAAGACGATCAAAGCCGATTGCGTTACGGTATAAAGGAGTGAAATCTACAGTTCTCATATTACTATCCTCAATTAAGCAATAGTCTTAGTTCTTTGTTACAAAGACTAAGTGGATTCACGGCTTATTCCCTAATCTTTGCTGATAAACCAGCAAAGGGACATAAGTTGGAATCAATCTAAATAGCGCGCTGCCACCCTATCCTCTCTTGAGCAATAAGAGGTCAGCAATTTACGAGGTCCATTTGTTGGCATCCTCTTCATTACTTTATATAGGGGTGATGCGTTCTACATTCAAGGGTAGTGATCTGATTTTTGTCAAAAGAGGCAGTATTACGCGCTGTATGCTGAGTGTAAATAATAAAAAACGCCACCATACTGGTAGCGTTTTTTGTTCAGTAGAGTAACCTAGCTGGCTTATACGTCTAGGTTGGCAACTTTCAGTGCGTTCTCTTCGATAAAGTTACGACGAGGCTCAACTTGGTCACCCATCAATGTCGTAAACAGCTGATCCGCTCCTACCGCATCTTCAATAGTCACCTGCATCATACGACGCGTTTCAGGGTCCATTGTGGTTTCCCAAAGCTGATCTGGGTTCATTTCGCCTAGACCTTTATAACGCTGCAGACTTAAACCACGGCGCGACTCTTTGATTAACCATTCAAGCGCATTAACGAAGCTAGAAACCTCTTGAGTACGCTCACCACGTTTGATGTATGCACCCTCTTCAATCAAGCCATCTAGTGCTTCTGAAGTCTCTGCCAGCTGGCGGTACTCTTTCGAATTTAGTAAATCAACACTGATTACGTGCTCATGGGTAACGCCATGAGTACGAACCACTACTTTAGGTAGATTGACACCCAACTCAGCATGTTGCTCTACTTCATAACTGTATTGGCTT
>ASHK01000291.1 GCA_000695745.1 Vibrio madracius
CCCAAGGTTTGGCTCGAGCCAATAATAACCACCAGCTATATCGCCGGTTACTGCAACGCTTTTATGATCACTACGCTGATTTATCTGAAGTAAAACACACGTTCAACCATGCAACGCCCTCCGATTTAAAACGCTATATTCACAGCTTAAAAGGAGTCTCTGGTAATATAGGGGCAAATGAATTATTCGAACTCAGTGATAAATTAGAGTCTGATATCGGCAATAGCCATATTCAACAAATGCTACTTAATGCGCTCAATCAAACCATTGAATCGATCCAACAAAGTGGCGTGTTGCAGACTAAAACAGCGTCTCGCAAACAGACTAAACCCACCGTCAATTTAGACCCAACACTTTATCAACAGTTGTATAACGCCGTAGAGCAAAATGATACCCACGCGCTGGAGATAGTGCAGAACATTGAACAAAGCCAATTATTAGGCTTGAACCCAAATCAATTAAAACAACTCGATGGCGCACTGCAAGAATTCGACTTTGATAGAGCTTTGGAGATTATAAAACCGAGTAAGTAACGACAATGGTTTATCTCACCGGCAGCTTCGTCTTCACTTTGACCTGCCCGAAGGCGAAGCTTGATTCGATCGAGGCAATATTTGGCAAGCGCGTGAGTTGCTTGCGTATAAACTGCTCGTAGCTTTTCAGTGACTCGCTGACCACATGTAATAGGTAATCGTGGTTACCCGTCATCAAAAAACACTCCAACACTTCATCAATCATTTCAATGTGATGCTCGAAATCTTGCATGTTCTCTTCGGTCGGCTTTTCAAGTTTCACCAATACAAACACATTAATCGGTAACCCGCAGGCTTCTTGATCCACACTGGCATGATAACCTCGAATTACCCCTTGTTTCTCCAATGACCGAACGCGGCGCAAGCAAGGAGACGGAGACAACGCAACTCGATCAGCCAACTCTTGATTAGTTAAACGCGCATTGCTTTGTAACTCAGCCAGTATTCTTTTGTCGATCTCATCCATTGGCATATTCCATCAATTATTAATATTTTCACGCAATTTTATTGCTCAATGAAGGTAACTTACTTCTCAAATCGCAATCTTTAACATTTTTATAACACTAAAATTACAGGAGGTACAATAAAGGATGGAACTATGAATACCTCAACTCAACTTAGCCCGCTGCGTAAAACAACCAAACACGAACAAGCAGAAGCTCTTGCCATTGAGCAAGCGAAACACTTTGGCATCGACCCAAACAGTGAATACGGCACCACGCTGATAGAGCTGGCGACAACACTCTACAAAGCCAACACGAAAACGCATGACCTCTGGGCATTGACCGTTGATGGACTTTCAGAGCTCGACAAGAGTGACCGAATTGCTTGGTTCAACGCTAAACGTTTTTTGTCATTTCAGATTGCGAAGATCCTCGACAATTTGCAAAACCCATGCGCACAACCTACCAATCCATCGCGACCAACAATGGCAACTTTGCCTCTAAGGGTGCTTACCCTATCTTTGATAATGTTGCCGCTATCTTCTCAGCCAGTCCTGTGATTACGCGCACCGCGACCTATTTGTTTGCATGTACGGAGTGGATAGAAGACGCCTTTAACGGTAAAGAGCCGTTACACGATATTTACTCTCGACTCCTCAACCCAACATCGATTTCACTGGCTAACCACATGGTTGACCTTGAGGCAGGTTCAAGAGCCAACGAATACCTTGCGTGGAACTTTAACTCAGGCATGGCGGCAATTGACGGATTGCTGAGTCATTTACTTGGGCACGAAGACATTGTCCTAGCCTCACGCAATATCTACGGCGGCTCCTATCAACTGTTAGAAGATTGGTTTGGTAAGCCTTCTAACCTAAACATCGCAGTCGAATGGGTAGATGGCTACTCCGGCGGCGAGTTTGCGGCTCGCCTTGACGAAGTCGCCGAGAAATATGCTGACCGCTTAGCCGCTGGTAAGAAAATCTATGTCTATCTAGAGTCGCCATGTAACCCGCATGGATACGTTCTAGATGTAGCCAATATTAGTAAAGCGGCACATCTTCGTGGTTGGGACATTATCGTGGATTCAACCGTTGGTACACCACTCCTGCACCCAGTACTGAAACGCGATGACGTGATGGAACGACCTGATTTCGTTATTCACTCCTACACCAAAGAACTAGCGGGATCAGGCACCACAACTGCTGGGGTCGTCATCGGTCGTAACGAAACCATGTTTGTACCAAAAGGAGAAGAGGTCACCTTTAGCAAGCCCAACGGCGACGAAGTCACCATCCCATGGAACGAGACGCTTCTTTTGGAACGTGTACTACATTAAAGGCGCATTCTTAGATGCAGATAAAGCATTTGAAGTACTCAATGGCATGAAAACCTATGAGATGCGTGTGGTGCAAAAAACCATCAACACCCTCACTCTCGCAAAAATCTTTGATGCTCATCCTGACATCAATGTGTCCTGCCCTGCTCTACCTGACAGTGATAACTACCATCACTGTAAGAACAACATGCACTTAGGCTTACCTGCAGCGTTGTTCACTATCGACATGGAAGGCAACGGCCATCGTGCCCCCATCAATCGTGATGGATTCAAACAGTTCTTCGATATGCTCGAACCGGCAATTGGCATGCAAGTGAGTCTTGGACAAACCAACACGGTGCTCTGTGCCCAGCCCTAACGACCCACTCTGAGCTTAGTGACGACGCGCTAAATGAAGCCGGTATCAAACCAACCACAATGCGAATCTCCGTTGGTTTGGAAGACCCTCGCATGTTTATTGCACACATTATCGAGGCAGCCAAACTGTCCATTGATCGTAAACATATCGACTTCTCGTCTAGCTTCCCAAGTGACGATAGTATCGACGATATCTACATGCAAACTTACTTGGATGTACACCAACGGTTTGCTAAGAGTTTGCCGAGGTTTTCTCAACTGAGTCAGTAAATAATAAGCATCCTACTCACTCTGTTCTGAGTATGGATGCTTCTCTAGCTTCACTAAAATTGAGCCTAGTCAATAAACCTGCATTTAGTATTTCATTAAATTTAAAATAGTAAACTTTGATGTGGTTTAAGATTTTAAAACCAACCATCTCACCGATCGTGATCATGTTCATAGTTTAAGCGAATTTGTTGTTAAATATCGGTTAAACATACACTTATTCACCTCTTTATTAGGTTTACATTAGTTTACTTCACAGTTGCTCAACCACCCCAAAAGGAGTAGATTTAAGTCATAAAGTTAAAAAATGTAAACCGAGTAATGAACGTTAAACAAGTGCCTTTTAGCGCAGAAGATAGAGCGGCATTAGCCAATTATTTYTAGAGTTGCTGACACCATCGCAGACCTAATCGGTCCACATTGTGAAGTCGTGATCCACTCTTTTGAGAGCTTAGAAAACTCTGTCGTTAAAATCGTTAATGGTCATCATACAGGCCGAAAAATTGGCTCACCGGTTACCGATTTAGGTTTACGAATGTGGCGTGCTTTTGAAAAAACCGGAGAAGTCTCTCCTAAAAGTTACTTCACCAATGCCGCAGATGGTTCGTTATTAAAGTCAACGACGTGCGTTTTAGCAGGTCCAAATAACAAGGCCATTGGGATGCTTTGCATCAACATGAATTTATCGTTCCCTTTCCCAGAGATCATCAAAACCTTGATGCCTCAGTGTTCAAACTCACAGACATTAGTTCACGAGAACTTCAGTAACAATGCCAATGATGTCATCGCTCAAGCGCTGACTGCGGCCATCGCTGAAGTTGACCAAAACAGTGCGATTACTACAAAAGGTAGAAATAAAGCCATTACGCGCTGTTTGTTTGACAACGGCATCTTTGAATTAAAGGAAACGACGACACAAGTATCTGAACAACTTGGAATCAGTCGACAGGCGGTTTACAAGTTCATCCGAGAATTTAAATCTGAATAAAATTAATAATCAGGAGTTTACAGTGAAACAAATTATCGCCACAGAAAAAGCACCAGCAGCGATCGGTCCTTATTCTCAAGGTACCATTTACGGCGACGTAGTGTATACCTCTGGACAATTACCTCTTGTCCCAGAAACGATGCAATTTGTAGAAGGTGGAATCAAAGAACAAGCTAAGCAGTCTCTAGAAAACCTTAAAGCTGTTTTAGAAGAGAGCGGCGCAGGACTGGACACCGTGATTAAGACCACGTGTTTCCTCTCAGATATGGAAAACTTCGCCGCTTTCAACGAAGTCTATACTGAAGTATTTGGGACAGAAAACGCACCAGCTCGCTCGTGTGTTGAAGCAGCAAGATTACCAAAAGATGCCTTGGTTGAAATCGAAGCCATTGCTCACAAGAAATAACCATGGGGAACAATAGGAGTATCTCATGAGTCTTACATTTATAGCGTTATGCGTCTTGTTTTTAGGATTTTACGCCGTCCTAGCAAACTTTAAAAAGCAAAAGAAAAC
>ASHK01000292.1 GCA_000695745.1 Vibrio madracius
CGGTAAACTCGATGCCGACGAGTGGGCCATCATGCAAAAGCACGTCGAAATCGGCGGTGACATTATTGGCGAAAGCGATTCGCTGCTGTTACAAATGGCACAAGAAATTGCCTTAAATCATCATGAGAAATGGGACGGCAGCGGTTACCCTAACCAGTTGAAAGGTGAACAAATCCCACTAAGTGCCAGAATCATTGCAATCGCTGACGTATTCGACGCCCTAACCAGTGTGCGCCCTTATAAAAAGGCGTGGTCGATTGAGGACACCGTGGCGTTACTAGAGCGAGAAGCCGGGACTCACTTCGACCCCAACTTAGTACCCATTTTCCTTAGCAAATTGGACGACATTCTCGCCATTCGAGACGCTTTCAAAGACTAGAACTACGTTGGTTTAAAGGATTTTCATGAATTTTGCTATTGGACAAAATCTCGATTCAAAACGCATTCTTATTGGCTTTTTCATTGCAGTGACATTATTGGTGTTAGCCGGATCAATAGGTTGGTCAAAGCTCAATCTCCGTTTTGAAACCGTCGATAACTATGCCAAAAGTGCTCAGCTTCGTGCCGCATTAGATAGCGTTAAACTGCATGAGCGTAATTACGCCTTATCACCTACTCATCAGCAGGCTGAAAATACCTTTGAGCACATTGATATGGCCTATCTACTCGCCGATTCACAACCTTCAGAGCAGGTCAATCAACAAGTAAAGTCGCAACTTCAAGACTACAAAACGACCTTTGCCAAATACGTCGAACTTAGTGACCAAGAAACCACCACTCGCCTTGCTCTTACCGAAAATTCGGATACCTCGGTTTATGATGTGGAAGAGATGCAGGTCGATCTTAAAGCCTCAATAGAAAAACAAGTTGCGTTAGTGGAAACGATGTACAAACACATTGATGCTAGCGCCCAAATCGCTATTGATAGTCATCGCTTAGTGAGTCGTATTTCTACGATTCGAAGTCATGAAAAGTCTTTTCTCCTAGAGCCCAATAATAATGATTACCGACAATTGCAGTTTGGTCTCAATGAAGTGCGTAACCAAATCAGAGCCCTGCAACCCAGAATGGCAACGCAGGCTGCCAAAGACCAGTTGACACTGGTCGATAACGCTCGGAATCGCTATTTAACCACTGTCATTCAGCTTAGAAACCTTAAACTGGTTACCGACCCAGTACAGCAACATATCGCCACCCAGATCAATTTAGCCGGTGCAGAGTTTATGCGAGCCAGCATCGCGCTGAGAACACACTTACAAAACCAGCTTGCCACCTCTCAGCAATCACTCAACGCTTTACAGCAACAGACCAACATAAAACTTAACGCGACAACTCAATTGCTCGCGTTACGTTCGCTCTTTAGCGATATTAGCCAATACAAACGAGACTTTTCGCTGGCAAAAACGCTTAACGAGCAACAAGATCTCGCCAAACAAATTGAGGGAACCATCGCCGAGAGTCAACAACGACTAGCACAATTAATACCGCAGATTTCTGACACTACTCAGCAGCAAACGCTGGAGAAAATTAAGACTCAATTAACGCAATACCTCACTCTGTTCCAACAGCTATTTATGCAAAAACAAGCGCTTGAACAGCAATCTTTGGCGCTTGATAACACCTACCGTCAAGCCTTTGAAGTGATTGAACCTGATTTTGAACACCAGCAAAGTATTGTCGAGAACTCTTCTCAAATTTCTTTTTACCTCGCCATCGGTGGCATCATTTTCATGAGTACCATTGTTTTTATTGTGTTACTCGCCAATAAATCCCACGCCGCACTAGAAAGATCGGCGAATAAACTGGCAATTGCCAGAGATGAGGCAGACTCTGCAAACCAAGCTAAGTCGGACTTTTTAGCGAACATGAGCCATGAAATCAGAACGCCGATGAACGCTATTATAGGTATGAGTTACCTTGCTCTAAAAACAGACTTAACCAAGGCACAGCGGAACTACATTCAAAAAGTAAAACTGTCAGCAGATACTTTACTCGGGCTTATCAACGACATACTTGATTTCTCTAAAATCGAAGCGGGTAAACTCGACATCGAGTATGTGGACTTTAGACTGGAAAACGTTTTAGACAACATTGCTAACCTAGTTGGTCTTAAGGCATCAGAACAAGGTTTAGAGCTGCTTATCCATACCTCAAAAGACGTACCAACGGCACTCTACGGTGATCCTCTTCGGTTAGGGCAAATCTTAACCAACCTCGCCAATAATGCGGTGAAGTTTACCGAACAAGGCGAAGTCAAGATCACTATCTCTGTCGATAAAATCGACAATGAAAAGGTCACGTTAAGATTTGCCGTTTCTGACACTGGCATTGGAATGACGCCAGAGCAAACTCAAAAACTCTTCAATAAATTTACCCAAGCTGATAGCTCTACTACCCGCAAGTATGGGGRARCGGGCCTCGGCTTAGCCATTAGTAAAGAACTGTGTTTGTTGATGGGGGGGGACATTAACGTCAAGAGCCAGTTTGGTGAAGGCTCAACTTTCGAGTTCACCATCAACATGAAGCGCAGCCAAGTACTTGAAACCAAACCGATTGTGGTTCCTAATTCGCTGAATCATCTTAATGTTCTGGTCGTGGACGATAATGCCAGTGCGCGCCTGATTATTGAAGATATTCTACAGTCGCTCAACTTCAATGTGAAAAGTACAAATGGCGTTGATAACGCCCTCGACGCACTCAATCACGCGGCTCAATCCGAGTCGGCATTTGATGTGGTCATAACGGATTGGCAGATGCCAGGTAAAGATGGTGTAGAGCTCGTTAAAACCATCCAGCAATCCACCTCTCTTAATCCGAAAATTTTGATGCTCACTGCCTACGATCGCCAACTTTTAGCTGACTCCGTGCAAGAGCGTGGTCTTTCTGTACCCAGCATTCTCGATAAGCCAGTGACCGCCTCTCATTTGTTTGATGCGATTGTCGACTTATATGACATAGCGAGCCACCGAACCAGTCGTGACGAGCTTGAGCAGCAAGCCCATTTAGCGAATGTACAACATTTGGCGGGGGCGCACTTATTACTTGTTGAGGACAACGAAATTAACCAAGAACTGGCGGTAGAACTTTTGGAGAGCCAAAACATCCAAGTTACCGTTGCTGAAAATGGACAAGCTGCCATCAAACTCTACAAACAGATGACCT
>ASHK01000293.1 GCA_000695745.1 Vibrio madracius
AAAAACGCACCGATTCTGATTCTGGACGAAGCTACATCGGCACTCGATTCTGAAGTAGAAGCAGCCATTCAGGAAAGTCTTAACGAGTTGATGGAAGGCAAAACGGTTATCGCCATTGCCCACCGACTGTCCACGATTGCCGCGATGGATCGTTTGATTGTGCTGGATAAAGGTGAAGTCATTGAAGAAGGCTCTCACCAGGAACTCATCAGCCATGGTGGTATTTACGCGCAGTTATGGGCTCACCAAACTGGTGGCTTTATCGGGGCCGACGAAGACGACGATCAAGACATCGTTGCCTAACGTCATCATTCTGTCTAACGGAGCTCATTCGAGCTCCTTTTTTCTTCAACAAAAGCAAACGATTACGTAAATATCATTCATTTTTAGCGCAAAAAACCGACGCTGAGTGAATCGATCATCCTCTTCTAATCATTATGATGGCGAGTAATTCAATCCCCCTAAAGAGTTAACCATAAAGAGTAGGTAATGATGAAAAAGCTTGTACTAACCCTCTGCGTCACCAGTTTACTTGGCTGTACTGCTAAGCCGCTAAATCAAGGCGCGAGTACCGTTCGTGTTATGAATGCCGCCCCTGAAAACTGTGCATTCTTGGGCGAAGTAGATGGTAGCCAAGGTAACTGGTTTACCGCCGACTTAACAAGCGATAGAGACATCATTATTGGTGCTCGTAACGAGATGAAAAACCAAGCGTATGCACTTGGTGCAAACGTCGTTGTGATTCAGAAATCAGTCGACAATAGTAACGCGGGTATTTCAGGATATAAACGAGGCGATACCGCAGCACTCTCAAGTACTAAAGGAACTTACAGCAGTACGCTGATTGGAGAAGCATTTCGCTGCGGGAAATAAACGACTGGCTGCCTCTCCTCCCACCATTCGGTGAAGTTCTTTTTGGCTTCCCCGATAAACGGACCTCACAAGGCTGTCTCTTATACACAAATCCCCAAGCCACGGCTTGGGGATTTTTTTGAACTAATTTTAAATTTCATGATCTGATCATCTAAGCAATCACAAGGATGATTATCATGACTTATATGGAACCAACCCTTTGGGCACAAAAACAATTCGGTCAAGCCGACCTTAATGACCCAAGACGCACACAAAGACTCGTTGCTCTCGCAGCCTCACTGGCCGAGCAACCCGGCGTACCGGTTTCGAAACTCATTATCTCACCTGCTGAAATGGAAGGGGCTTATCGCTTCATCCGTAACGAGCAAATCAAAGCAGAAGATATCGCAGAAGCGGGGTTTTATGTCACCGCACAAGAAGCATTAAACCAACAAACACTCCTTGCCTTAGAAGACACCACTTCTCTCAGTTACTCCCATCGCAGCGTTCGAGATGAACTCGGGCACTCCAATCAAGGCAATCGACATCGTGC
>ASHK01000294.1 GCA_000695745.1 Vibrio madracius
CCGTATCTTTTCCTATCATTCGGTTCGACGAAGAGAAGAAAGCGGAGTACATCACCCTGTTACACAATGCAGGTAGAAATATTTCTGCGCAGCTAGGTTATCACCACTATCCGGTGTAATCATTTCACAGCTCGGGCTGAGTTTTTTGGCCCGAGACTCAACTTGGTGACCAAGTGAGGTCAATCCTTGGGTCTATCCACGACGTGATAAATCTCTAGCCAAAATTAACGCCAAACCAAATATCTGTAAAAACAGGGCGATGTTTTTGTAATACGCCATCTCTTCTTCACATATTGCCTTGCTTCAGTTAGAGATAAGTTCTCCAAGTAAAGTTCATCAATAATATTTCGCTGCTCTTGTTGCGCTTGATTGACCATTCGCATTAGCTCTGGGAGATGAGCGACCTCTAAAGGCGGTACATCAGCATTAACCCAGTGAGATAATTGCCCTCTCAGAAACTCCGAGACCTCGGGAATAATGGGGTGTGGTTGGTCGAGGTGAAGAAGCAAGGATTCACGTTTTCTTTCCAACGTTTCTACTTGATTCCACGCCAGTTGAATGGAATATATATTGCTGTTTTTACGCTCCTGAAGTAACGCTACCTCCCCTGTCATTTTATCGAGCACCTGACTTGATAAAATGATGGCAGTAACATTAAGAATGAGTCCGACAGAAACCATGACCCAAGCAGGAGGTAGTGCGACCTTCATAGGCTAGAACAACCTATCAAAGGCAGATAAATGACGTTTGCCACAATAAGCCCTGCAATGACAAATACGGTGATCTGCATTCCTAATACACGTCCTTTAAAGCGTTTATTTAAGATCCCGTGAGCATGCAAAACACGCCCAATCACAAAACTTAACCCTGTGATGTGAATCCAAATTGTAGGCGCTCCGTTATACTCCACCAGCGCCATCAATATCAGTGTGATAGGAATATAATCCATTGCATTGCCTTGAGCACTTCTTGCAATTTGAAGTGCTTCGACACCACCATCTGCATACGCAACCTGATTAATTCGTCGTTGTTTGATGACTTGAAAAGCGAGCCAAAGCATCAGGCAAGCTAACAGAGAGGCATACAACGCAGTGATCATGAATAAACCTTATTTTTTATTGATTTAGGTTTAGTGAGTGTAGACCATTTCGCTACTTTCTCCAGATACAAAAAAGCCCAGCAATAGCTGGGCCTAGAGCATTGAGTCAGAGTAAACACTAACCTAAGTACTTATAGAATACCGTTGAAAGCGGTGGTAGACGTAGCGACAACGATTGTGGCTGCGCTTCGCTTTCTATTTGTTCCGTTACTGCGGTTTGCACTGCGCCAAACCCACTGCCCGCGTAGATAGAGTCGTCGGTATTGAGCATCAGTTCATACTTACCTGTTAACGGCACTCCCAAACGGAACGCTTCGTGAGGAACAGGTGTAAAGTTACTGATCACTAACATACGCTCGCCAGTTTCACTGATGCGTTCATGAGCGAGAATACTCGCTTCTGCCGCATCTTGAAGGCGCCACTCAAAACCTTTAGGTTCTGAGTCAAGTTCATACAATGATTTCTCATTACGATACAGTTTGTTTAAGTCACGAGTGAGCGCTTGCACGCCTAAATGACGCTCAAAGTCTAACAAGAACCACTGTAATTGATCATCGTGATTCCACTCACCGGTTTGACCAAACTCCGCCCCCATAAAGTTAAGCTTCTTGCCTGGTTGCGCATACATATAGCCTAAATACGCTCGTAAGTTGGCCGTTTGCTGCCACTCATCACCCGGCATTTTATTGTGAATGGAGTGCTTACCGTACACCACTTCATCGTGTGATAAAGAAAGAACATAGTTCTCACTATGGGCATAAACAAGCGGGAACGTGATGGTATCGTGATGGTATTTGCGGTTAATAGGATCTTCTTGAATATAAGAGAGGCTATCGTGCATCCATCCCATATTCCACTTAAAGCCAAAGCCTAAGCCGCCCATAAAGGTCGGTGCCGATACACCAGGGAATGCCGTCGATTCCTCCGCAATGGTCATCGCATTTGGGAAATACTTATAGACTTCTTCGTTCATCCATTTAAGGGTGGCAATAGCATCGTAATTTTCACGACCACCATCAATATTTGGAATCCATTGATCGTGGCTACGTGAGTAATCGAGGTACAACATCGACGCAACCGCATCAACACGAATGCCATCAATATGGAACTGTTCGAACCAATACAATGCATTGGAAACTAAGAAACGACGGACATGTTCACGGCCTAAATCATAAATATAAGAATTCCAATCCTGGTGCCAGCCGCGACGCGGATCAGGATCGTGAAATAGTGGCGTACCATCAAAGTTAGCTAAGCCATGATCATCCGATGGGAAGTGCGCTGGTACCCAATCGAGAACAACACCTAAACCTGCTTGGTGACATTGGTCTACAAAGTACTTAAAGTCATCTGGAGAACCAAAGCGGCTTGTCGGTGCAAATAGGCCCACCGGCTGATAGCCCCAAGAACCGTAGAACGGATGTTCAGACACAGGCATTAGCTCAACATGGGTATAACCCATATCGGTCAAATAAGGGATAAGTTCAACGGCCAATTCACGATAAGTCAGAAAATCACCGTTATCATTGCGCTTCCACGAACCAACATGCAACTCATAAAATGACAGTGCTTCTTTGCGCTTTTCAGTGACAGGTCGAGATTGCCACTTTTCATCTTGCCACTCATAGCGATTATGGTTGTATGTTATGGATGAAAACGAAGGGTACTGTTCAGAGTAAAAGCCCCATGGGTCCGCTTTATGCGGTAAGCCCTCACCATTAGGTCCTTTCATCTCAAATTTATACTGTGCACCTTCTTGCAGGTTTGGAATAAAAAATGCCCCAAATCCCATAATCCAGACGCTGCATTGGGTTGCGACGCCCATCCCATGCATTAAAATTGCCGACCAAACTGACTGCCGTGGCGTGTGGGCGTAAACCAAAAAGCGGGTCCCTTCAATGTTCTCACCATCTCGCTCTAGCGAGATAAACTGTGAGCCCATATGATGGTACATCTCTTTTGGCGTATGTAATTCATCGTATTCTGCGTACAAAGCGTGATATTGGTATGGGTCGTCTAGCATTTGCTCCGTTCCATTCCAATCTACCGCTAACTGATAGTGAGTAAATCGCAGATCCAAATCAGACTTTAGAACGAAACCTGACGCTTCATCTCTCACCATCGGTAATCGTTCTCCAGATGCGAGTTCAACGGCTACTCCGTCAGCACCCGGCATCCATACTCTTAGTGCAACCTCTTCTTCCTGTAGATACGGTCCTAAGAATGAAAATGGATCGGCAAACGATGCACTCGAGAGTCGATCGTACGCGTGTTTTAGTCTTTTAAGCCCTTTATTATTCAACGTTCATCTCCCTCGACCTTAAATAGCCCCATGATTATTTATTCGAAACCAGTCATTGGTTTCACTGACGTTTGAGGCACTATAAAAAAGCCCGCAAAGCGCGGGCTACCAGCAAGTTTTTATTGTACTTGATTGCTCCGAGACGGGAAGTGATTTAACCCTAATTTTCGGTCGCAATACGGTATTTTCACGCACTTCTTTACAATATAAATCCCAATCGCGACAAGCGTTCAAAAGAAAAGCACGACTCCCAGAGATGACAGAACAAATCTCTGAAGAAGCCGTGCTTGATTAGCGATTTTTTAGCGAATTATTTGCTCGCTTTAGCGCGCACTTCCGTTAGGCGTTTCGCGATACGATTGACACCTTCTTGAGTAAAGATCTCTTCCAGATTCATCGATAATTTACGACGCCAGTTAGGGTATTCATTCACAGTTCCTGGAATGTTAACAGGCTTATCCATCTCTAACCAATCTTCAAGCTGGACACTCAGTAGCGTTGATGCACCCGC
>ASHK01000295.1 GCA_000695745.1 Vibrio madracius
GTTAAAGTCTAACGGTTTGGATGCTGTTATGGTGTATCAAGAAACCTATAACCGTAGAACCTACGCTGAGCATCATCTACGTGGCAATAAGATGGACTTTGACTATCGGTTGGATACACCAGATAGATTAGCGAAAGCGGGCATCGATAAAATAGGCATTGGCTCTTTAATTGGGTTAGAGGAGTGGCGTACCGACTGCTTCTTTGTGGCGGCACACTTACAGTATCTAGAAAGCAGTTATTGGAAGTCACGTTACTCAATCTCCTTTCCAAGGTTAAGGCCATGCGAAGGGGCATTGCAACCCAAGTCAGTAATGACTGATAAGCAGTTAGTACAGCTCATATGCGCCTATCGATTGTTTAATAACGAAGTTGAGCTTTCTTTGTCGACACGTGAATCTCCAACGTTCCGAGATAATGTGTATCCACTAGGAATTACCAGCATTAGTGCTGCATCCAAAACACAGCCAGGTGGGTATGCCAACGAAGAAGAAGAGCTTGAGCAGTTTGCTATCAGTGATGAGCGCAGTGCTAAGCTTGTCGCTGAGTCGGTTAAGAGGGTTGGCATGGAACCGGTTTGGAAAGATTGGCATCAATCTTATTCCGGTTAAGTCGAGGTAATTCGTTGAGTGTTTCACGTGAAACAAAAAAGGAGCTGTTGGGCAGCTCCTTTTTGTAACGTTGCATATCAATTAATCAGCAAGCGGTGCACAGGCTTGTTCCAACCAATCCAGCACGTCACCTTCCACTAATGGTGCGACTTCATCAAACACTGTGTTGTGATACGAGTTCAACCAACGAATTTCGGTATCGCTTAACAGTGAGCTAATAATGTTTCGTTTGTCGATAGGGCATCGAGTTAACGATTCAAAACCGAGCATGCTGGTATCACCTAGAGTCGATTTCTCGACAACCAATTCTAAGTTTTCAATACGAATTCCAAACTCATCTGCGCGATAATAACCAGGTTCATTTGATAGCACCATACCAGCTACAAGAGGAGTGTTATTGACCGCTTTAGCAATACGTTGCGGCCCTTCATGAACACTTAAGAAATGACCAACACCATGACCAGTGCCGTGATCATAGTCAAAACCATTTGCCCACAAATGTTGGCGCGCTAAAACATCTAACTGGTGACCACAAGTACCTTTAGGAAAGAGCGCTGATGCTAGCGCAATGTGACCTTTTAATACCAAGGTAAATTGACGTTTCATTTCTTCGGAAGGTGAGCCAATAGCGATGGTTCTTGTGATATCAGTAGTACCATCGAGATACTGACCACCGGAGTCAACCAGATATAAGGTATCTTGAATAATCGCGCCGGGGACGTCTTGGTTTTCATGGTTATAGTGACACATTGCTGCATTTCCTGCTGATGCAGAAAT
>ASHK01000296.1 GCA_000695745.1 Vibrio madracius
GCTGAAGTTAAGTCTGACCTAATGGGTGAGCAAACGATCCTTTGCGGCATGCTTCAAGCTGGCTCAATCGTATGTTACGAGAAAATGATTGCTGACGGCATCGACCCAAGCTACGCAGGTAAGCTACTTCAGTACGGTTGGGAGACCATTACTGAAGCACTAAAATTCGGTGGTATCACGCACATGATGGACCGTCTATCTAACCCTGCGAAAGTGAAAGCATTCGATTTGTCTGAAGAGCTAAAAGACCTAATGCGTCCGCTTTATAACAAGCACATGGATGACATTATTCAGGGTGAGTTCTCAAGCACTATGATGGCTGACTGGGCCAATGACGACGTAAACCTTCTAGGTTGGCGAGCTGAAACAGCTGAAACGGCATTTGAAAACTACCCGACTTCGGATTTAGAAATTTCAGAGCAAGAATATTTCGACAACGGTATTCTAATGGTGGCTATGGTTCGTGCTGGCGTTGAGCTTGCGTTCGAAGCAATGACAGCGTCTGGCATCATTGACGAATCTGCATATTATGAGTCTCTGCACGAGCTCCCATTGATTGCAAATACGATTGCACGTAAACGCCTATATGAAATGAACGTTGTTATTTCAGATACTGCTGAGTACGGTAACTACCTATTTGCTAACGTTGCAACACCATTGCTTCGTGAGAAGTTCATGCCATCGGTAGGTACTGATGTCATCGGTAAAGGTCTAGGTGAGACCTCTAACCAAGTGGATAACGGTAAACTAATCGAAGTGAACAGCATTATTCGCAACCACCCTGTTGAGTATATTGGTGAAGAGCTACGTGGTTATATGACAGACATGAAGCGTATCGCTGTAGGCGGTTAAGCCGACCAAACAAAAATCAGATAATAAAGTAAACACAACATAGCAAAAGGGGGCTACCAATTGGTAAGCCCCCTTTTTTTGTCTATGCAATTTGCGAAGACTGCCAACGATGTGGCTACTTATCAGCTAGCTTTTGCTCTAGGTCAGCTAGCTTTTGTTCCATCTCAGTCAGCTTTTGACGAGTGCGAAGAAGCACTTGAGTTTGTACATCAAACTCCTCACGGCTTACAACGTCAAGTTTATTCAATTGACCTTGAATGACTTGGCGTACCTTCTGGTCAACATCCGCACCAAGCTCTTTCACTGGTTGAGGCATTGAGTCGTGAATTTGCTTAGCAATCTGTTCAAGTTTCTTTGGATCAAACATGTCTGGTAACTCCTTAAGTGATACTTCTTATTCTATGTAATCCGATAAAGAAAGTCGTTATTTGAGCTAATAAAAAAGGCCACATTGTGGCCTTTTTCTAATTAGTCATCACCTTAAGAGCGATTTTCTCGACAAGCTGCTGATGCTGCGTCAACTCGAGCTATCTTCTCTAGGTCTTTGTCTTCAACAAAGACTGGTAGAGGCTTATGTTTCTCTGCTAGGTAAGTATAGATTACCGGAAGAACAAACAGAGTAAACAGAGTACCAATAGCAAGACCCGCCACGATTACGATGCCGATACTAAAGCGCTGAGCCGCACCTGCACCAGTGGCGTACATCAACGGGATTAGACCTGCAATCATTGCCGCTGTTGTCATCAAGATTGGACGAAGACGAACTTTTGCCGCTTCCATAACCGCTTCCATTCGGCTCTTCTTGTGGTTCAACTGCTCTTCTTTCGCTACTTCACAGATAAGGATACCGTGCTTGGTAATAAGACCAACCAAGGTAATTAGACCCACCTGTGAGTAGATGTTCATGGTGGCTGCACCCCATGCCAGAGCAATCAGAGCACCACATATCGCCAGTGGTACGGATACCATGATAACGAATGGGTCTTTGATGGACTCGAACTGGATAGCAAGTACCAAGAAGATAATCGCCAGAGCTAGACCAAACGTTGCGTAAAGTGCGCTTCCTTCAGTTACGTACTGACGAGCTTCACCCATATAGTCATGGTTGTAACCATTTGGTAGTTTGTTCTCTGCCGTTGATTCAAACCAAGCAATCGCATCACCCATCGCCACCCCCGGAGCTGGAACTGCTCCTACGGTCGCAGAGTTTAACTGGTTAAAGTGAGGTAGAGATCGAGGTTCTGCCACAACGTCGATAGAGATTAAGCTGCCTAATGGAATTGCTTGACCATCATCAGAACGAACAAAGTACATGTTCATCGATTCTGGATTTAAACGATACTTACGTTCAACCTGAGGGATTACCTCATAAGAGC
>ASHK01000297.1 GCA_000695745.1 Vibrio madracius
CGAACGTGCTACACCAACCAAAGTAGTTATTAGTGATATTAGTAAGAGTCTCTATGAAATCCTGTCAAGCCAAGTTTCCCCTAAATAATGTACTCGTTGCAATTGTTGCAACAGGTGCGCTTCATTCGAGTTTTGTAGTTGCTGAAGATAAAGCGGTTGAGAGAAAAAACGTCGACGAAAAAGTCGTAGTGGTCGCCAGTCGAGCGCCTAAAAGCATTAGCGATATCCCTGCAACCGTATGGTACGTGGACAATGAAGCCATCGACCGAGGAAACGTTCCGGAAAAAGTTTGAGCCAAATTCTGGCGCAAGAAGTACCGTCTCTTGATGTGTCGACCGAAGGACGAACCAACTACGGGCAAAACCTGCGTGGACGCCCGATGTTAGTGATGATCGACGGTGTATCAATGAAGTCTGCGCGTTCTATCAGTCGTCAACTGGATTCGATAGACCCTTTTAACATCGAACGAATTGAAGTCCTTTCAGGCGCAACTGCCATCTACGGTGCGGGAGCGACGGGTGGTGTGGTGAACATCATTACTAAAAAAGCCGAATCTCAAGAGTTGCAGTTCGAATCTTTTGTGAGTGGACAATCTGGGTTTAATTCAAGTGAAGATGGCGACTTTAAAGTTGCGCAATCGGTGAGTGGTGGCAACGATAAAGTGAGAGGTCGTGCCTCGGTTGTCTACGGTAAGACACAAGCGTTTTATGACGCGAATGGCAAAATGATTGTTCCGGATACTACTCAGGGGTCTTCTCAATTTAATGAAGTGTTGGACACGATGGGCTCGCTAACGTTTGATGTATCCCAGTCCAAATCAGTGAATTTACTCGCGCAATATTACAGTAACCAGCAAAAGAGCCCTTATGGTTTGAATTTTGGTACGTATTCAAATGGAAAATATGCCAACGGTAATAACCCTACGGTTTCGAGCGGGCACTCTTCTGACCGAGAGCAGGGCACGAAAAGAGTACTACTGAATGCTGAATATGCAGACAATGAGTTCTATGGTGGGCAACAATTACTCGCCCAAGTGTCGTTTCGTTCTGAAGACTACACATTTGCTCCTTACCTATATAACAGATCTCGCGATGTGACGGTCATTAAAAACGGTGATCACCTCAGGCATCGCAGCAAAAAACACAAGTGTTGAGCTTTAAAACGGCGTTGGTCAAGAATCTGGGTCAGCTCTCCATCAATTATGGAGTAGACGGTTATATTGATAGTTTGGAGTCGAACCAAGTCATCTTTGATCGTGCGACGAGTGGCGCGTCAGGCGGTTTAGTGAACCGCACTGCTCATAAAGTGGGTCGATACCCTGGTGTTGAAACGTCTTCTTTGGCTGGCTTTGCGCAGATCGGTTATCAGATTACCGATAAATGGAGTATTGAAGGCGGCTATCGTTATCAATACATGCACAATAAAGTCGATGATTTTGTCGACGCCAATCAACAGGTCAACATCGCTTTAGATCCGAATACAAAGTCAGCCGAAGCAGTGAAAGGAGGAACCGCTGGTTACAACATTGGTTTGTTTAACGCGGGAACCTTATACAAGCTGACCGATGATAGCCAAGTTTGGGCTAATTTCTCGCAAGGCTTCGACCTGCCTGACGCCGCTAAGCGTTATGGTAAAGGCAGCTATATAGAAGATAGTAATAATCCGGGGCATATGATCTTAACTGGTTCCACAGATATCAACTCTGCTCGGTTAAGCGGGGTCAAAACAGACAGCTATGAATTAGGCTATCGCATTGATCGAGGCTCAATCAGTTTTCAAACGGCGGCTTACTATGCGATTTCAGATAAATCTATCAAAAGTAATAGGAACTTAGGTCTTGTTATAGAAGATAAAGACAAGCGTACCTATGGTATTGAAGGGGCGATTGCATACTACCTGAATGATAATTGGAGTCTAGGCGCAAATGGTCATCTGGTAGAGACCGAAGACCGTGATAAAACGACAGGTCAGTGGAAAAAGGTTGGGATTGGTTATTCCAGTGCATCCAAAGTAGGCTCATGGCTAGGCTACTCGCACGATCGATACACCGCTCGATTGCAAAGCCAAACCATGCTGGATAGAGAAGATGACTACAACGGCAAGTTAAATGGTTACACAACGATCGATTTCATGACGACGGTTGATCTACCGGTAGGTAGCGTCACACTTGCCGTCAATAATCTGTTGAATGAAGACTACACCACAGTTTGGGGACAAAAAGCGCAAGCCCTATACGGTGGCGGAGAGCGCTATAACTACAAAGGTCGCGGCAGAACAGTGAGCCTAAATTATCAAGTTAAGTATTAGAAGATAGTCGAAAAGGTCTGGCGAACAGCTAGACCTTTTCGGTGATCACTAGTTGCGCTTTGGGCCTGTTCTCACTATGTCTTTGCCGTTTTCATAGACATCTTGAGAAACCCAACGACCGAGCAGTAACTCGTGCTTATCACTTAATACCGCAACAAATGGTCGACCATCAGAGTTGGAGGTTGCTAACGCGATACCCGCGACATCTTTTAATCCCAATGCGCCACTTTCCACTTGAATCAGAAAGTTCTCTAGCTGCTCAAGGGTTTCAATTACATCATTTTCAATATTCATTAGACTCTATCTCTTGCAGATAATGATTGGTGGCGTACTCTACCTAAGTTAAACCAAGAAACCAATAATAGGCTGGATAGTAAATGAAAAAAGTGTTGATAGCAGGTTTTGATGTCTTTGGGGATAACCCACTCAATCCGGCTCTGGAAGCGATCAAATTATTGGAGAGCCAGCAATTAGAAGGAGCCGAAATACGGGTTTGTAAAGTGCCAGTGACACGCTATGAATCTATCGATACCGTTATTAGTGCGATTGAAGCACACAAACCTGATGTAGTGCTTACCGTGGGCTTAGCTGCCGGGCGTTCAGCGATAACCCCAGAGAGAGTGGCTATCAATATTGATGATTTTCGCATTGCAGACAATAAAGGCAACCAGCCGATTGATGTGCAGATTGTTAGCGATGGACCCGATGCGTATTTCAGTACTCTGCCTATCAAGGCGATAACACAGCGCGTGCAAGAGCGCGGTATTCCGTGTCAAGTCTCCAACTCTGCAGGGACATTTGTCTGCAATCATCTGTTTTATGGTGTGCAACATTATCTGCGTAACAGTCACATTAAACACGGATTCATCATATCCTTTATTACCTGA
>ASHK01000298.1 GCA_000695745.1 Vibrio madracius
CAAGAAAAGTCGGAAATGACTGAGTAAAGATGGCAAAGCGATGTTTCTGCAGATTATTCGCTCCCAACGCGGTTAAGCCACGTGACGGTTTCTTATCTGCTGACTCGTGACTCTCTGCATACAGTTTCCCGAATAGCCCTAGATCTTGAACGAATACCGCCATTACACCGGCAAGAGGCCCTAAGCCCACAGCACGCACAAAGATCATGCCCCAAATCGCCATATCAATTCCGCGTAACACATCGAACACACGGCGCATAAAGGTAGCAATAAAGCGAAATGGTCCCGTCATCACGTTACGAGCAGCCATAAATGACAAAGGCAACGCCACAAAAGATGCCGTTAACGTGCCGCCAAATACAATCGCCAGTGTTATCGCTATTTGCTTAAAGTAATAGGCAAACGGCCAATCCCAAAAGTCTCTCCATACAAACATATGCAGGAAATAGCTCATAATTTTGCTATTGCCCATTTCAAACTGCTTTGAAGACACGCCAAAAAACGTAAAGAACAAGAAGTAATACACCAAAACGCTGCTCGCGAGCACTGCAACAATGGTTAAATAACGTTTTTGTTGCGAGAAAATCGCTTTATTTTCTTGTTTGATTTGCTCTAACGTTAGTTCCGTCATTTTACATCTCCACTAATGACTTTTTTGCGAAGAACGCCCGACGTCATGTCTATGAGCGCGACGACAATGATGATCAACAACAGCGTGATGCTGACCTGATCATGTCTACCCAAGCTAATATTCGTCATCAACTCTTGACCAATACCCCCCGCTCCAACCAAGCCAAGAATGGTCGATGAGCGAAAATTGATTTCAAATCGAAGAAATATATACGACAGAACTGTTGGCTTAATCTGCGGCCAAAAGGCAAAACGTAGTCGTTGGACTGGTGTTGAACCACACGCCGTTAAACCTCGAACTGGCTTATCAGAAATGGTCTCGATGGATTCATAAAACAGCTTGGTCAAGCTACCTATCGTATGCAGTGTCAGTGCCACGAACCCTGGGAACGTCCCAACACCATAAGCCATCACAAACATCACCGCCCAAGCAAGCTCCGGCATGGTGCGCAAAAAGGCCACAAAAGAACGTACTGCTATTCTGACGGGTACGGGCGCATAACCATTGTTGGCGGCTAAAAATGCCAAAAGAATAGCGATAACGGACGACACTAACGTCGCGGCGATCGCAACATTGATGGTTTCCCACAACAGAGGGATTTGAATAGGTAAACGATAGCCCCAGTAGATAAGCGAGCCCGGCACCGCACGACCACTCTCATCACGACTGGCGAATAAAACATCCCATGAAAGCTGCGGAAGCGTATCGTAGATATAATCAAAAAGTGCAGGTGCGTTATGCAAAATAGTAGAAAGGCTAAATTCTGCGTAATGCCCAGAAAGCAGATAAAGCAACATAAGCATCGATGACCACATAAGTGCATCCATCTTCTGTTTACGACGAGCCTGTTGGTAGTATTGTTCAAACTGCATGAAATTGACCGTAGAAGTAAGAAGCTGGCAGCAACCTGCCAGCGTTTAATTTAAGGGGGGATTAACGCTGAGCGAATTTGGTCGCTTTAACTAAGTCGATAATGGACTGGTATTCAGCAACACTGGTGTCTTCTAGATGAAGTGACCCACCCGCCGCTTTGCTAAAGCAAGCGTTGTCTTCACGGTCCAGCTTCTTCACAGCAGCAACAAGCTTATCTTTGAAAACAGGGTCTAGGCGATTACTAACAATCGTTGGGCCATTAGCAATAAGAGGCGATTCCCAAATGATGCGGATTTTTTTCATGAGGTCAGCATCGTGATCCATATAACGGAGCAACGCCCCAGCGCTATAGCCTTTATCAGCATCGCCCACCATCGAGACCAAGTCACGGCTGCATCAAATTGACCATTAAGAACGCCAACGATGTCTTGCTCATGTCCACCGGAAAAATTGACTGATTTGAAGAAGCCATCAAATTGGTTATCCATGTTTCCGCCCAATGCGTTTTCAAGCTGGTTATTTGGAATAAGAAAGCCTGAGGTCGAGTTTGGATCAGCGAAAGAAAACACTTTACCCTTTAAGTCTTCAATGGATTGGTATGGGCTATCTTCTTTCACCAAAATAACGGAATGATAACCGCGAGAGTTGTCGGTGTTATCCACTGTGATACCAACCAAGTCCACCGCATTCGGATCATTTAGGTACACTTCTGCATACGACTTAGGTGACATATTGATAACCAGATCAATCTTTTCACCTAACAAGCCTTGAATCACCGCATTGTAGTCACTTGAGTTTCGGATATTGGTTTTCACACCCAGCTCGGCATTGAGAAAATCAGCGACACATTGATTATCACCAATTTGGTCAGCTGCATTTTGGCCACCTAAAATGCCTAGATTAATTTCACTTGGTGCAGCTGCATTCGCGTTAAAAGTCATAGCAGAAGCCACGGCGATACCAATAGATAGAAGCTTTTTCATCACTTGTCCTTAAAAATTATTGTGTCCAGTTTTCCGATTGGATCAGTTGATTTGGTCGATCTCATCGCCATAAAGGCGATGTAAAACATCGTCATTGAGGCCAGAAGGGTGTCCGTCATAAATCACCTTGCCTTTAGCAAGACCAATTACTCGGGAGCAATACTCCTGAACCAGTTCGATTGAGTGAAGATTTACCATTACCGCCACACCATCTCGGCTGACTTTTTGCAGCGCTTCCATAATGCGAACGGTATTTTTGGGGTCCAACGAAGCCACAGGCTCATCGGCAAGTAGGATCTTTGGGTTTTGCATCATCGCACGACAAATCGCCACACGTTGTTGCTGTCCACCAGAGAGGTTTTCTGCACGTTGCAGTGCATACGGCAACATGTTGAGCCATTTGAGCAATTGGATAGCGTGGGCTTTATCTTGGTCGCTGAAGATTTTGAGCAAAGATTTGAGCGTTGAGGTATGACTCAAACGTCCAAGCAGTACATTAGAAATCACGTCCAAACGAGGCACCAGACAAAAGTCTTGGAAAATCATGCCGCAGTGGGTGCGCCATTCGCGAAGTTCTTTTCGCGACATCGACAATACGTTGTCTGTCGATAGGTCTTTATGCACATTAAGGATTTCACCGCTGGTCGCGGGGATGGTGCCATTGAGCGTATGCAACAATGTGGATTTCCCTGCCCCAGAACGACCAACCACAGCAACAAATTCACCGGCGTGAAGTTCAAAACTGATTCCATCGAGAACCACTTTTCCTTGCTGATACGACTTAGTCAGAGTACGAGTTTCAAGAACTTTTCTACCCAGCTGTGGCGATGCTACTACTTCCGCATCCGAGACAACTGTCAGTTCAGGCATGGTCATAGCCATAAGTTTTATTCCAATCAATAGTAGTTATTGATTGAATATTAGAGCGTGGGTTTTTGACGAATTCAGGATAGTTTTGTGACTAATTTATGAACAAGCAAAGTGCACCATTCCATAAAAATACGTCAATAAATTCATGCTAATCAATATATTAGATGCATAAAATCTAGCACCTATGATTTTTATTCTTAGAACAAAACTTAAAAATGCGACCAATTAGTTGATCTAGTCAACCAATTGATTAAAATGGTTGACTAGATCAACTAATTACCTTCTACGATGACAATAGACTACCGGGCGATTAATCACGCCTTACGCGAAATACGCATGAAAACCCGTGGCAAAATGGTGGCGGAGATCACCCGACAAAAAGTCGAGTTCTCTCCCCTTGAACATAAAGCGATGAGTGACATTCGCTCGTTCGGCGGGGCTTCCCAGCAAAAGTTAGTTGAATCAATGAACCGAGACAAAGCCCAGATCGCAAGAATTGTCGCAAGGCTTCATCGTCAAGATCTCATCATCAAACAAAGTTGTCCTAACGACCGACGCTCGGTTGCACTGTACCTCAGCCAGAAAGGGGAAAAGCTGTTAGAACGCCTCGACCAAGTCGAAATGGAAATGATAACGGAAATGCTGACTGGGTTTTCTCAGACCGAAGCAAGCACACTGAAGCAGCTATTAGAGCGCGTTAATGACAACTTGAGTTACTAATTTTACCCACAGGAGAATCATTTGAAATCAACACAACCCATCCTTGGGCAAAAAGGCACTCTATTTTTCTCGTTATTATTAGTGCATTTCCACCATTAACGATTGACCTTTATCTGCCAGCTTTGCCCACCATGGTTGATATATTTAGCACCACAGAATCAATGGTCAACCTCACGTTAAGTAGCTATTTCATTACCTACGCGATTGGTCTTTTATTCTGGGGGCCGCTGAGTGAAAAATTTGGCCGCAAACCAATTTTATTGATAGGTATTGGAGCTTACATGCTTGCCAGTATTGCCTGTGCGATGGCAGGAAGTATTGAGCACCTCATTGGCTCAAGAGTGCTACAAGCGTTTGCTGGCAGTGCCATTACTGTCGTCTCTACCGCCATCGTCAAAGATATGTTCGAAGGACGTGAGCGCGAGAAAATCATGGCCACCATTATGTCGCTCGTGATTATTGCGCCAATGGTCGCTCCCGTACTCGGTGCGTTTCTTCTCAAAGTCGCTTCATGGAGAATGATGTTCGTGACCTTGGCAGTATTTGGCGCGTTTGCTCCATCTTAGCCTGTGTTACCGCGAGACACTGCAAAGTCAGTATACCGGCTCTTTGGCTCGCTCTTGGACTCGACTTGGCGTGGTAATGACGAATCCAAGATTCGTGATGCTGCTTTGTATTTTCTCTATTGCACCCATGGCGCTTATGGCCTTCTTAGCGGCAGGTTCGTACATTTACATCAACGGTTTTGGCCTGACTGAGCAAGAGTTCAGTTATTACTTTGCTTTTAATGCCATGTGCGCCTCTTTAGGCCCTGCTATTTACATGAAGTTATCTCGTCATATTTCAGTGCAAAAAGTGATTACTTTGTGCTTTTGCATTTTAGCAATGATGGGGGTGTTAACGCTCACCATTGGTTCAACCGCACCTTGGGTCTTCGCATTGATAGCCGCTCCAGCCACGCTAATGGTGATTATGATGCGAGTGCCTGGTACCAACTTGATGCTTGATCAGCAAGACAAAGACACCGGCTCTGCTGTGGCATTGATTCAGTTTTTTGCCATGATTTGTGGCTCTGCAGGCATGTTGCTGGTTTCCATGCGTCCCGACGCACTCATCGCCAATTTAGGTATGATTCAGCTCTCAATCGGCATTGTGGGTGGTCTATTATGGTTTGTGGTTCGCAATCGAGCATTTGTTACAGACAAACTGGTGAAAAGTCACTAGTAATCATCCAAATCAGAAAGGGGCAAACGCCCCTTTTTTGTGACTTCTCATTGCAACAAAATCCAGACCCTTTAAGCTAAAACGCACAGCCTCAGACAAATTCGGAAACTACTAGATAATGAAATTATTGATTTTTCTTGGCTCTGTAAGAGAAAGTACCCCACCTCGCCCGGCACGACTGGGCGCAAGAGTCAGTGACGCGTGTCAGTCTCTGCTAATGCGCTTTTATCCCGAGGTTGATGTGGAAATCATCGACCCTCTTACTTTGAGTTTCGATGCGGTTTTTAAACCTGAATTTGCTTACAGCCGAAGTAAAGTACCAGAAGACCTAAAGCAACTGGCAGCGAAGATTGAGCAAGCTGATGGCTATGTGATGGTTTCACCCGAGTACAATCACTCTATGAGTCCAGCACTTGCACACTTGCTTAACCATTTTGGCAGCTCGCTATTTTCTTATAAACCCAGTGCGATTGTGACCTACTCTGCAGGACAATGGGGCGGTGCTAGAGCAGCCGTTTCAATGCGAACGTTTCTCTCTGAGTTAGGCTGTTTACCAGTCTCTGCCATGATTCATATTCCCAATGCTGCTAGCGTGTTCAATGAAAAAGGTGAGGCGCTAAACGAAGCATCTCAACAAGAGTGGGATAGCTATATGAATCGAACGCTTGCTCAACTTATTTGGTGGGCGGAAGGTGCCAAAGTTCAGCGCAGCGCCAGCGATCCAGCCGAACTTATTCAGGCATTTCAACGCGATCCTTCACAGAGGAACGCGCCAAAATAGTCAGCACTTGAGGCTATTTTTTGTACTTATGCAAATCGCCTTGGGTATATGGCAATAATCATTGGGGTGAAGCGTGAGCCGATCTTGATGTTCATCATCACTCTTGACGTAATTGCTAAGCGGCAACACCTCGACCACGATTTTATCTGCATCGGAGCGCTTAGCAATGTAGTTTCTCACTCGCTGAAGATGCTCTGGTTACGTA
>ASHK01000299.1 GCA_000695745.1 Vibrio madracius
AGGTGCTTTAAAGGCGGTACCGAGTGGGCAACGTGAGGCAGGCAGCGCGTTAGGACTAAGTCGTGCACGAGTCTTTTTTAGAATTGTATTACCGCAGGCAGTCAAACACGCTTTACCTGGGCTGACCAACCAATGGCTCGTTCTTTTGAAAGACACGGCGTTGGTGTCTTTGATTGGTGTGACGGATTTGATGAAGCAAGCACAATTAACGTCTGCCGCAACCCACGAAGCGTTTACTTGGTATGCGACTGCGGCTGCCATTTATCTTGTCATCACCTTAATCACTCAAAAAGCGGTCAAGGTATTAGATAAGAAATTCTCAACCAAAGAAATGTCATCGGGCAACAAAGGAGTCACAGCATGAACCAACAACATGTTTGGCAAATGATTGATGGCTTGCAAACGAGCTTACAACTGACCGCCGCGGCGTTGTTTGTCGGATGTTTGTTGGCACTATTGATGACACTTAGCTTGATTTTGCGTACACCCGTTATTCATTGGATAACACGAGGTATTATTACGCTTTTCACTGGCACGCCATTATTAGTTCAAATCTTTCTCGTCTACTACGGGCCTGGACAGTTTGAAGTTATCAGAGAAAGCTTTTTATGGACATGGCTAAGCCAGCCTTGGTTCTGCGCTATGCTCGCGCTGGCACTTAACACTGCGGCATACAGTACTCAATTATTTAAAGGTGCATTCAACGCAATCCCATCAGGTCAATGGCAAGCATGCCGTGCTCTAGGGATGGATATGAAAGCGACGTTACGAGTCCTACTTCCGTTTGCGATTCGCCGAGCTATTCCAGCGTATTCGAATGAAGTGATCTTGGTATTTAAAGGGACTTCGTTAGCAAGCACCATTACCATTATGGACATTATGGGGTACGCCCAGCGTATTAATGCCCAAACTTACGACACACTCGTTGTGTTTAGTGTCGCCGGCCTTTTCTATTTAGCGGTGAATGGCATGCTCACTTTGATATTCAGACAAATTGAGAAGAAAGCATTAGCGTTTGAAACCGTGCGTTAAAAAGTGGAGCTAAGGCTCCACTTAAATCATCACTTTTAGCGAAAACACTAAGACGTCAGTAAAAAGCGCAGTTTCAAAGCCTAAGTGTTTGTAGTGTAGTGTTAACGTTGGCGCAAAGACGGGCGTAATACCGCCGACTTGAATGCGATTCTGTTCTTTCGTATATCCACTGATTCCCCCCAATCGCAATCCCACCTTTGCCCAAGGTTTCCAATCAATTTGGGGATGGTAAGACACAATATATGAGCGAGTATCAAAACTGTTCAATAACGTAAACGCTTCAAATTGCTTATATCGAAAGCCGACAATATAGTTATCCTGATTGCGACCTGTCGAGGTCAGGTGTTCGGTCCATCCTGCAAACGTGACATCAACATTGCCTTTCCAGTCATCAATTGGCTCGTTTTGTTGGTTATCTTGTTTGGCTAAAGCTGCATGACTTGTCGCTATCAGCAAAATTAATAACATTACTTGGCGTATCATTCTAATCTCTTCCAGATACAATACGGGGGACGCTATCCTACAGAATATCACTAAAGTTTATTGTCCCAAATTGTATATTAATGTCGTTGTTCTCAGTTGTGATACATATTAGCTATTATTTGCCATCATTCCGCTAGGATTCATTTCAATCAACGGCTTACCTTCGCTATTAATAACCAGAGTTTTATTGCCTTCTTTAACGATTTTAACTTCTGATGGTAACAATATCGGCCTCTTAAACACAAAGGTGACTGGTCAGGTAAGGACGTATCAGAGATAAAAGCCTGCAATCTCGCCACCATGTACATTCCATGGATGATAGGGCTATTAAAGCCAAATAGCTTCGCTGACCACTTAGCCAAATGGATAGGATTAAAATCCCCCGACAATCTCGCATACTCTCTCGCTTGCTTTACATCAAGCGTAAACCTTGAAATCTGCGAACGCTCTATGGGTAAACTCGAGTTTTTGCCTTCGAACCGCTGCGTTTTTGTGGCATCAGCATCAAGTAACCGGAACGATAAAAAGCCACTTTTCCGCCATTACAGAAAAACGTACCAAGCACTTCGAAAGCGAGGCCGCGCTCGGTTCTTCTCTCGTGTTGTAACTCTAGTTTAAATTGATACGTCTGCATGGGATCAAGTTCAACCAATTGCTCAAACTCAATATGGGTATGCACGAGCCCTAAAGGTCGAATCGCCGTTCTGCTGTGGGTGAACAGTTGTAATTGTTCATTTTGAGTAGCTACAAATAAAAATGGTAACGGCAAGGAGTGTTGATTGAAGCCAAAATAGTTCCGGTAACGTTCAAGGCGCTGTCGATCAAAACAGAAACTGGAATTGGTCAGTGACACTGGCCCAATGTGCGTAACGGCATCCAGTTCAACTCGTTTTAACAGGGCTCTAATTAATAACGTCGAATACTGACAACTGGTAGCGTTAATGTGCATTGGAAATCCGTAAACGTAGCATTAGTCAAATATCGCTAGTTTACTCTCTCTGCCGCAAATGAAATAGCGTCTCTTCAAACAGAGACGCTAAATACACATCAATTATCGGAACGATTATTGGGGATCATTCATTTTGATCACAAGCTTGCCAAAATTCTTACCTTCTAACAAACCAATAAATGCATTGGGTGTATTTTCAAATCCCTCAATGAGGTGTTCCTTGTACTTAATTTTGCCTTCTGCAAGCCACTGCCCCATCTGCGCAGCAAACTCATCATAGCGATGGGCGTAGTCGTCAAAAATAATGAACCCTTGCATTTTAATTCGCTTAATAAGTAACGTTGCAACCAGCGTTGACATACGATCCGGCCCTTCAGGTAACGAAGTCGCATTGTATTGTGATATCAAACCACATACCGGAATGCGCGCGCCGGTGTTAAGTAGTGGCATGACGGCATCGAACACTTTCCCACCCACATTTTCGAAATAGACGTCAATACCATCACGACAAGTCTCAGCAAGTTGCTGTGCTAAGTCATCAGCTTTGTGGTCTAGACATGCATCGAAACCGAGAACGTCTTTCGCGTATTGACACTTCTCTGCACCACCAGCAATACCGACCACTTTACAGCCTTTAAGCTTAGCAATCTGCCCCACCGTCGCACCTACAGGCCCTGTTGCCGCTGCCACGACCACGGTATCACCCTCTTTAGGCTGGCCGATATCCAAAAGACCCATGTAAGCGGTGAAGCCTGGCATACCCATAATGCCAAGCGCAAATGAAGGATGCGTTGGATTCTTGCCCAATTTCACCAATCCTTCACCATTAGAGACACCAAAGTCCTGCCATCCCGTATACGCCAACACCCATTCACCTTGTTCAAAGTTGGCGTTATTAGACTGCTCAACCTGGCATACTGTTGCTCCAACCATTACATCGTCAAGCGCAACTGGTTCAGCGTACGACTCAGCAGCGCTCATTCGACCACGCATATAAGGGTCAAGAGAAAGATAAATCGCCTTTAGTAACACCTCGCCTTCTTTTGGTACTGAAATCACTGACGACTCCAAACGAAAACTTTCATTTGTTGGCGCACCTACAGGACGTGATGCTAGGACAATTCTTCGGTTGTGTTGTTGTGACATATTGATTCCCTTTCATTCGGTATTTTTTCAATAATAGACCAGTCGTCTAGTTCTATGTAATAAAAAACCTGTCATAAAAACAGGTTCTAAAATTAGTTTCGTTTTAACAGCTGCTCGGTCATGGTTAACGCGATTCTGAGCTGCGTCGTGTCATGGCTCAGCTTACTCAATAAACTTGCACCCAGCCATTGTTGATAGACCGTATTGGCAGTGTTCTGGCTATGTTGAGCCGCAATAGAACCATCATCAACGCCTAGGTCAATACACTTTGCGATAGCCGCAACGATCTTCTCTGCGCCATTTAACAGCTCTGCGCGCATCGTTTCGGACAAATCCGACACCTCTGCTGCCAATTTCACCACCAAACACTTATGTGCATTACATCGCCCAGACTCCACATCGAGCCAACGACGAAAATAGTTCATAAGCCGGTCGTAAGCCGTCCCTTCCTCATGAAAGAACATGGCTTCAATACGTTCCATATAGCCTTCAAAATAAGACGCTATCAATACTTCTCCAAAATGCTCTTTAGACTTAAAGTAATGATAAAACGAGCCCTTTGGCACATCTGCGGCTTTTAACAATTCAGATAGCCCTACTGCGGTAAAACCTTTCGCTAGGATTAACTGATAGCCAATATCCAAAATGTGCTGTCTTGTTTCATTTGTTTTTGCATTCATATCGCTACCATACAAACAATTAGACCAGTCGTCTAGTGGTTTATCTTCCCCATTCAAGCCACTTGCAAAACCAACAACGAACTTGCTGTCGAGTTTCTTAAGTTAGCCTTAACATGACTTGCCACGGTTTTTTGAGTTACAATCGCTTTCAATTAGACATCTTCAGAAAATACGAGGGAATGATGAAGAAAATCGCACTGATGTTTTTGCTCACTTTACCGTTGATGGCTTGTACCGAAGTCGGCAGCGAAGCGTGGTGTAAAGACATGAAAGAGAAACCAAAAGGCGACTGGACAGCAAACGAGGCGAGCGATTACGCTAAGCATTGTATCTTTTAGTCAATGAGACTGAACCAAAGTAGCCTTCGATAGTCCCATTAAAAAAACAATGGGACTCCAAATGATACGTTCAATTATTGTCAGCCTAGCGGGGCTTTCCTTCTGTGCTAATGCCGCCGTTACTTATCAGCTAATCACTAACACAGCTAACCCAAAGCAAGTAACCATTCAGGCAGACACCTCTGATCTCGGAACCTTCCAACTTTCCAAACCACGAACGACTCATGTGCCCGATGTTCCTGATATCCAATGCATATCAAGTGCCGGACAAGCATCAAACGTCAGCTACGACACGCCAATTTCCTGTCATCAGTTGTTGTGGACGGTCACGTTTCAAGCCAAGACGTCTGACGAATTCGAGCCTGCACAACAAGTTGATACCTATTCGCCTGACGAAGGCTGGTATTTTTTAAGTGAATGGAATTCACTACCGACTATTGCAGGACAAGATATTCAAGTTTGCGATCCAGACAACCTCTGTAGTGCTATGCCAAACTCAGAGCAACCTCCTCTGTTTGTGGTATGGGGCATGCCGTATGAGCGTATGAATATCGGGCCATCGACCATTATTGTAAAAGCAATGCCCTGCCATTACTGAAATCCAATGGTTCATGGTTTAACAACCTCACACACCAACTAGATTATCTAACCGACGTTTTTACCGACAAACGACCTCAGCAATGGCAACTTATTTATTTTTCCAAGGATAAGAGCCAACGTAATATCTCCGGTGCCGCTGGACATCATATCCTCTTGAGCAACCTACTGACGCACAAAGATCAACTAACGAAAGACAGCATGTTTCACCTAGCCAAAGTGACCGCTCACGAATCTGTGCATTTCATTGGCTCGCGCTCATTGCCCGTGTGGGCAGAAGAAGGATTAGCCGAATACTACGCCATCAAGTCATTAAAATTTACCGATTTGAATTACCACTCTTCTCCCATCAAAACATGGGGAAAAGCGGCAAACGGCTTTCAACATCTTGGGAATGTAGGATTAGTAGAAGCGGGTAAAAAAGTGACGCTCGATAAAGACATGCAATATTATCCGCTGTTTTATGTTAAAGCACCTGCTTTCTGGCAAGCCGTCGACGAGCAGCTACAGGCGAACCACAGTTCTCTTGACGCTTTAGTCCCTTTGTTAAAAACTGGCAATGACTTCGAGCTTCCTGATGAATTTATCAATCAAGTTGTCGATATTATTGGTCATGATAATTGGCAACAAATTACCTTAGCCTACTTGTAACTTTACAGTACAATACTGCATCTTTTTGATATGAGAAAAACCATGACAATCAATAGAATAAACCCTGGAAAACGTTGGTCAGATATCACAGTTTTTAACGGCATCGGTCACTTTGTTGAAGTTGCTGAGTCAGACACCTCTGCCGATGTAAAAGGTCAGACACTACAAATCTTGGAACAAGCAGAGCAAATGCTTGCTAAGATGAACAGCGACAAATCGCGCGTTCTTTCCGCGACCATCTTTCTTACTGACTTTGCTAACTTTGATGCGTTCAATGAAGTATGGGATGAGTGGTTTGCCGAAGGCACCGCTCCTAGCCGTGCGTGTGTTAAAGCAGAACTTGCCGACCCGAATCTGTTGGTTGAAATAGCGTTTGTAGCCGCTGAACGTCAGTAATCATTGAGATGGCAAACCACACGGTTGCCATTTGATACTCACTTTCTTGTGAGTTTCGTTAGCACAATAAGGAGAACCCGAGCTCTCCTTATTGTTCGCAACTATTTAAAGTAAAACCTCCGCTTTGGCAGCTTCCAAAGAATAAACACTCCCCATAGCGTGAAAAAGGCTTCTGCCAGTAAGTACAGCAACATAGTATCGTTGGGTTGAGACTCAATGGCTATACCATTGTGCGAGCAAATGCCATAGATCCGGCCAACAGCGTCGAAGCAACCACCGACACTTTCAGTGTTTCGTTTTTTATGACGAGCAGAATGAGAATGATGCCGACTGCGACAGACATACCGCCGTAAGTTGCGCGTACATCAATACTGGCAGAATAAGAAAACAGAGCGCTGTCGGTGACGCGTTCAAATAACGCGTTGGGGGATAGCGTAAATAAAGCGCCGTACCCTAAAAAGATCAGAGCCGTCATCCAAACCATTAATTTTGCTTGTATCATAACAATCCCGCTAGAGCAGCTAACTATCAGAAGTGTAAGCCACAACTCTTAGTAATGCGGGATTTTCGTTCTGCGGTTCGTGGTTAAGGGAGCAAATTCTTAACTATGAAACTCAAGCATACCCTCTGTTAAAATGAAGTCGATGATGGTATCTAGTCCCTTGCTTTCTTTAAGGTTCGTGAACACATAAGGCTTCACAGGACGCATTCTTTGCGTATCTTGTTCCATCACTTCAAGTGAAGCTCCAACATAAGGGGCAAGGTCAATCTTATTGATAACCAATAGATCTGAACGGGTAATACCGGGCCACCTTTACGGGGAATTTTTTCACCCTCCGCCACATCAATAACGTAGATGGTAAGGTCTGCAAGCTCTGGGCTAAAGGTCGCACTCAAGTTGTCGCCACCACTTTCAACAAAGACCACATCGAGATTTTTGTGGCGCTTTGCTAACTCCTCTACCGCTGCAAGGTTCATCGACGCATCTTCACGAATTGCCGTATGGGGGCAACCACCAGTCTCTACACCAATAATTCTATCGGGTTCCAATGCTTCTGCTCGTGTCAGGATTTTGGCATCTTCTTGGGTATAAATGTCATTGGTTACTACGGCGATATGTAACTTATCACGAATCGCCTTACAGAGTACTTCTAGTAGTGCTGTTTTGCCCGAGCCAACAGGACCGCCAATGCCAATTCGTAATGGTTGTTTGTAACTTTCCATAGTCTTTCCTATCTCCTCCGCTGTTTCCTCTAAGAACGAAACAATCTGGTATATTGTGTTTCGTGTAGGCTGCTGGCGATGGAAACCGCAGGAGTGAAGCTGCCAATCATCCACTCTTCGGTCGCCTGTGCAATTGCTAATGTTTCAGCAAAATGGTTTGATAAATTGATAAGTGCCAACTGTCCATCGGTCTGACCTAGTGGCACCAGTTTAACGCCAGCCATCACCAAGTTTTCAGCCCAGCTCCATAAATAGCCTTTTTTTAAATCGGTTAACTCGATATTCCAGTACACTGCAGCGACGCATAGTCCGAGAAGCTGTGTCGCTGGGTAGTCACTGAGTTCAATGTCTGGTAGTTCAACGTCCAGACGCTTGAGTAGCGTATTCAAAGCAAGGCCACGCTGCTGCTCTTCTGCCCGTAACTCTTTGGTTTCTCGACTGCTGTAGAGGCGTTCCGTAAGCCGCTGTATTTGTTTACTATCTTTTGACTCTACCGCCGCATACAAACGTTCAATGATGGGCAGTTCCAACGTCGCAACACTATTAAACAGCATATTCGCTAACCAGGTTTCCATTGATTCGCGATTTGTTACCCAGCACGCCTCTACCGCCCACTCTAATCCTTGCGAGTATGTAAACCCGCCAATCGGCAGTGATGGGCTTATCAGCTGAAAAAGTCGGTAACTAGCAACATCACCGCTAACAACGGCTGCATTTGATGTGCCTTTGTTTGACACCATCGCGTCATCTTCTGCTGCGTTTGAGGCCATACATTAAGATGCCATTAAGAATGCAGAACTCAGCGCCGCAACACCAACCGCCATCCAACGTGAAGCGACTAAACGGCCAATTTGAATTCCGACAGCCATTAACACCGTCGCACCCATCGCCATTCCCATAGAAAACTGACCAAGTGTGCCTTGCGCTTCAACGCCGTGAGCGTAACCGTGAAAGAACATCATGCCGATACACAAACCAACAGCCAGCTTCACCATTTGCTGCGATGCGCTAAATACTTGCCAGATGGCCGCACTAACGACAAACAGAGAGGCGACAATGGCCATCTCCACACCAGAGACTAGACCAAACCATTTCCCGGCGAGTAAACCAGCCATAAGAGTTATCAGCGCTCCCACAAGTAAGCCTATCTTCTGAGCTTTGCTTACCGTTAAACAGCCGACCAACAAACCGAAAGCAACAAGCATAATAAGGTGATCAACACCTGT
>ASHK01000300.1 GCA_000695745.1 Vibrio madracius
AAGTTGATGATTTGCATTTTCACTAGATCGCCGTTGGCGATAGTGACTTGAGTTCGGTCTTTAGCGCGAATCAATGTAGAACGGACACCAATCTGCTCGACCACTCCAGATACACTACCCACTTTACAAAAATCCCCAACAGATAAAGACTTGTCCATAAATAGAATGACACCACCAATCAGGTTTTCCATCGTAGGTTTGATTGCTAAAGCGATGGCCATGCCACCTAAACTGAGCCCGGTCACAATCCCATAAACAGGGACTCCTAAACGATGTAAACCAAACCCGAGAATAGCAACACCACATAAAGTACCAACAATGGTGCCGGTGATTTGACTCAAGCTTTTTTTCAAGCCACTGATCTGGCCATTTCCTGCGAATAATACTTTACAGCTTGACGAAGCGATAATGTAGGCGACTTGAGCAATCAAAGGCCAGAACACCAGTTCTCCAGTGACATTGAGAAGCTTCATAAGTCCACCAGTCAGATTAAGCTGATAGTCCGCTATCCATGTATACCCGAATAGGCCCAATGCCATCAAAGAGGGCTTGAGTAGTGCATGATTCACCCGTCGATAAATCAAATACGCATAACCTGTGAGAAGTACAGTAAGTAGTAGAAACGCAATCCACTGCCATACGGCTTGGTCAGCAATTTCAGACATCATCGAAGAAGGGAGTGAGTCAATAAGCGAGAACCACGTTGGCGGAATCAGTCGTCCTGCACTCAGTGAATAATATTGATAATAGTCCGGTGTCGAACCTAATTTTGAGGGCAGATGTTTCACCAACGAGTAATACTCGTGAAGATTCGCCACCGTTTGTCGAGAGAACAGATAATTGCCAGATTCTTGTTTCACTATTTGTATGTTGGTATCCGGAATCGTCCAACTTTCAACCGTGTTGGAGTCAGGTATCACTGCCAGATCAAAATTTGGCACACGATCCAATATTTCCTTCATTAACATGACCGATTCCATCGCCACTCTCTGACGATTAAGATCGGAAATAGCTGAGAGATCAAAAGTTTGTGACGCTTTGTCAAACAGCGCATAGATGTTCTGTTTTTGCTCTAGATTCACGTTAGCAATATCACTATACACCGCGCCTAATGCTAAATTCGCCTCAGTCACTCGCTTAAGATAACTCTCATACGTTGCTTTAGGCGTACTCGTATCTGGAGGTGCTAGAGGAAACGTACTTTCCGCCCATGAAGTCATAGCGATACAACAACTTAAAAACACCATCAACCATAGTTTCATTTGGTCGTCCATAAACAATATGATTTTCTATAAGAATAGGATCTACCTCGTTGAATTCTCATTTATTTTTGAGTGTAATAACTGGAGAATTAGAGAGTGTGATCTATCTCTCCACCAACATTTCACAGGCGAAGATCGATGGCTATTAAGACGTTAGACTCAAAAATCGTATACAAAAATAATTGGATGTCCGTTCGAGAGGACAAAATTGAACGGGAAAGTGGAAAACAGGGCATTTATGGCGTCGTAGATAAACCTGACTGTGCAGTGATCATTGCTGTTGACGGTCAAAATATCCAATTAGTTCAACAATACCGCTACTCTGTCGGCGATCGATTCTGGGAGCTTCCTCAAGGCGCATGGGAGTCAAACCCTGACGCTTATCATCTCGATCTTGCCAAAGGCGAACTTTTAGAAGAGACGGGGCTAGATGCACAGAGCATGACCTATGTTGGAAAACAGCTCATTGCCTACGGCTTCCTCAATCAAACTTGTCATATCTATCTCGCTACGGGTCTGACTCAAAAACAGCAACGTTTAGATAATGAAGAAGAAGATCTCATCACACAGTCCTTTCCGATCACAGAGTTCGAAACCATGATCATCACGGGAAAAATTCAGGACATCGTCACAACAGGTGCTTGGGGACTGGCGAAACTAAAAGGTCTAGTCTGAAAAACTAGAAGTCGCTCTCATTAAAGCACTTAAAGTTCGACATTTGCTAAACCTATCCCAAATTACCAGTATTCATCATCATTGAGGAACTACTATGGATAGGTTAACTCTTCAAGAATGCTTAATAAATACATTGAAACAGCTAGAGACTTACAAGAGCACTATGTACTTGCGTGAGGATGCGTATGACTTGGAATCTGGGATTAGAAAGTTAACCGATCAGCTTTTCAGCATTCAGATACTTAGTGAACTCAAAGGATCTCACGATGATATTTCAATATCGATTCAGATCTTACAGTCAATAACCAAAGAAGCATCTCAATCCCAAGAGCAAGGATTTGAGCTTGAAGATGCGCGCAACCTTATTGAACAAACCCTAGAAGCAAATCGAGCTTTATCTAAAGTAACTTTGGGACGTCTACATCATGCATGAAAACGTCAACCCTTCTACATCGGTACCTGCAACTCCGGAAGCGGATAACAAAAAGTATTGATTGGCCGCTTACTCAGATTAGTGCTTTTCACTTTCTACAACTCACTCAGCCTATGCTACGCCTTGTATTTACAATGTAAACACAAGGCTATTTGAGCTAAAATAGGTTTCCTGTGCAAGATCCATTTATACCACTTGAACATTTGCGCCATTCAGGACGTAGAAGTACTACCTATGGAAGGAGAGCACTATGAACACCAAATTAAGCTCATTAGAGCAATTTGCTCAGTTTGATAAGTTGATCATCCATTCACTCGAAATGTCGTTGTATCAAGCTTCTGTGATGATTGATGGCCACGAACACTATATCACCGAGGAAAACGGTCAATTGATCCGCAGCCACAATGTCGTCGATATGCGTCGCCTCTGCCATAACATAGACGCTAAAGAGGTCGTACTAAGGCAAGACAATGCTTACGACGAGATGATTGGTAGTCCAATTAAAGTGGGAGAGAATATCTTAGAGGTGCCGTTGGGGAGCTTTCGCTCCGTCCTGTGATGGAAACAAGTTAAGGCGCAGTGCCATTGGCAGTGCACTGCGTCCTCAACAACTAGCACTTATTGCACTTTGATTGTTTGGCTTCGTAATCCAAAACATTTCCTTGTGCATCGAATGAGAACTGACAGCACTGCTGATACACGGCTCTTAATTCCGAGCGACTCTTTTGTACACGTGATTTCAGCGTTGAGTAGCTAATGCCCATTTCAGCGGCAACCTGTTTCTGCGATTTACCGTCGATATCGACCGATTGCAAAAGCGTTGCAGAAGTTTTAGACAAAGAGCGCATTAACGGTTGCATACAGTTAGCGAGCTGTTGCTTTGCGTCCTCTTCAGAGCTTTCGTACCACAACGACTCTCCCTCAAGACCTGCGTTTCTGCCATTTGCCCGATAAAAATCGATCACCGATCTATTAGCAATTTGAAACAGCCAAGACTTAATGCTGTCTGGATTTTGTAGTTTATCGAGGTTTTGATAGGTTTTAATTAGAATCTCCTGGAGTACATCTTCTGCATCAGCCTCATTAGCAATCTTACTTCGCAAGAAACTACGCAACCCCGTTTGATATTCTGACCAAATCTTTTCTAACATTATCAATTCCCAATGTTATTACTACCCGTAATCACTATTTTACGGCACCATGTGAACGCGCGCGTTTTAACCCATCTGTCGCTAATATTAGTAGAGCAACCATCACCAACAAATACGTCGGCAGATCACTGGTAGCAACTCGTTCGCCTAACAGCAAGCCTACACAAAAAACTAGCACAGGTTCAACGTAACCCAATAAACCGAATAACGACATAGATAGCGACTGTGACGCAAACAGAAACAGTAGCATAGGAACCGAACCTGCTACCGCCAAACCAAGATAGTACGCCCAAATAGACACGTTTAGCTGCTGAATGTAATCCCAAGGTTGCAGGTATAACATTGCCGTTAATGCAAATGGCATCAGAAACAGGTTATCTAGGGCGAAGCCAACGTCACTCTTAATGTTGAGCGTACGTCGATGCACAAAATAAATGGGGTAGCCCAACGCGATCAGCAATACGATCCAAGACAGTCCTTCCGCCATCATATAAGCGTAGATCACTCCTGCACCCGCAACGCAACATGCTAGAGTCTGTAATGGCGTCAGCTTATCACCATAAACAAATCGTCCCACCACAACCAATACCAGAGGGAGTGAAAAATAACCTAAAGCGACCGACAGAGTTTCTCCGTACAACGGAGCCCAAACGAAGATCCAATATTGGGGACCAACAAGCAATGCCGATAACAAATATCGATGCCAACGATTCATCTGCTTGAGAGCGTTAAATAGCAACCCAATTCTGCCGCTAATCGTGAGAAAGATAAGCACGACAAATACGCTCCAGATAACTCGTTGGGCAGCAATCCAATGTCCCTCCCCTCCAGCTACCTTAAACGCTTCCAATTCTGGTTGGAACTGGACATAAAGAGGTAATAAACCAAACAAACACGAGGCAATAACCGACGCACTAACCCCTTTAGCCGTGTCGGACAAGCTTGAGAATCTACTAATCATTGAATGCTTTTTATTGATGAGAAATAACACGCGGACATTACCGCATTTTAGACCGTTTTTATATCGGTTTTTCTATGTCTAATTCACTTTTTATGGTTAGTTTAGTGTGATAATTATCACCACTAAATGTTATTGGGATTAAGCGCAAAACACGGCAACACATTCCCCCCACCCAGTAAACCCAAAAAACAACATCAGAGCATAAACACTCATGTCCGATTGGCTCTCATAAAATATTCGAATGGGTGATAATTACTATATTCATATGTTTATCGGTAAACTACGTAACTCTGACTTAGGATGACCAGAAACCTTTATATAATAACGTTAATTTAGGGATTTACCTTTTAAACTGTTGATCTTAATAAATACCAATCCATGCAGATACCAAATAGAAAGTCACTCTTCACCCTACTTATTTCATTCGTCGTCTTACTTTCGAAAAATGCGTTTTCTGGCATGATGGACAACTTTATTGACCCAACAGATGGACGATTAGACGGCAGTCAATTTATCTTAGACAATGCTGCTGGCTTTCTACCAGTACCTCTTACCGTGACTGACCCCGCCGTCGGTGTGGGCGGTGGCGCTGCGCTACTTTTCTTCCATGAATCTGATGAACGTAAAGCAAGACGCCTAGCTGGTGAAAAAGTAGAAGACATTCCGGCGAGTACATCAGGCCTGATGGCACTTGGAACCAATAATGGCTCTCATCTGTACGGAGGCTTTCATTCTGGGAATTGGCATAGCGACAGAATACGCTATCTAGGTGGTCTATTTGGCGCTCAATTCAACTTAAAAATGTATGAACGAGACACCGCTGTCGATCTGAGCTTAGAAGGGTTGTATTTTTTTCAAGAGATCGACTTTCGTTTAGGAAGCTCTAACTTTTTCCTAGGTGGGGCCTATAGTTATATGTCTTCTCAATCCACTTTCAATCAGACAAATGAGTTCGCACTCAACTCAAGAGATGGACGAATGGGACTCAGAGCAATGTACGATAGCCGCAACAACCAGTTCTCTCCCAGAGAAGGCACTAAAGCTGGTATCAAGCTGGATTATCATCGACGAGCGTTCGGTGGCCAATTTAACTACCAAAAATACAACGCGTATTTTCTCAACTATTCGCGATTATCCCAAAAATGGGGACTGGGACTTCGCGCCGATCTAAAGTCCATCTCGGACAACGTCGATCCAAGAGCACAAGTCTATGCAAAACCATTTATCGAGATGAGAGGAATAGCCGCGATGCGCTACC
>ASHK01000301.1 GCA_000695745.1 Vibrio madracius
CGTTTCACGCATATTGAACAGAACTAACGCACCAACAAACAAGGCGAAGCCGGCCATAAAACTGAAGTTAGCACGCCAGCCATACTGTTGAGTTAAGTAGCTTCCCAAGATCGGGGCTAACGCTGGAATAAAGCAAATCGCGCCATTCAGGTAACTGATTACCTTGCCGCTTCGCTCTGGTCCATACATGTCGCGAACGGTTGCAAAGGCTGCCACAGATGTCGCACACGCACCTAAGCCTTGCGACAGCCTCGCAGCAAGCATCCAATCAATTGATTGAGCAGCCCACGCCAAGCAAGCACTCAAACCATAGATAGCTATACCGCCGAGAGCAACCGTTCGACGTCCGAGTTTATCTGCTAGAGGACCAGCAAAAAGTTGACCTACACCCATCGCAAACAAAAACCAAGTAATCGTGTCTTGCGCCAACGTGTGTTCAACATCGAAAGCCGTAGAAATCTGCGTTAATGCTGGAAGATAGATATCAATAGCCAAAGGGCTAAAGAACACTAGCATCACTAACGCAGCGATTTGGATTTTTGATGGTGCTGTTTGCAAAGTGTTTGCCTCTTACAGATAGATAACTTTCATTAAGGGCGCTGAGTGTAGTCTTGTTATGATATGAACAGAAATGGTTTATACTCATTAGTATTATTCCAATTAGGAATTTCTTTACATGAATCTCGAAAAGCTCAGCCGTATCGATCTTAACTTATTGTTATGCTTAAATGTGTTGCTGGAAGAATGTAACGTCACCCGTGCGGCAAACCGGCTATGTCTCAGCCAATCAGCGGTAAGCAAATCACTTGCAAAACTTCGAGTGCTTTTCGATGACCCACTGTTTACTCGTCATGCGCATGGTTTGTTACCTACCCCTCGCGCATTACAACTCAAGCCTAAGCTCGAGGTTCTTGTCACTCACATGCAGTCGATAACCGAACCTCCACAATTCTCGCCCACTACCAGTGAGTATCGATTTCATATCGCTGCGGTAGAAAGTGTGTATCCGCTAATTATGCCCCATTTCTTACCAGCGATTTTGGTCAAGGCCCAAACCTGAGTATTAGCACCCACTCTTGGAATGAACTGACATTTGAAAGAATGCAAAAAGGTGAGCTTGATTTAGGAATAACAGGCAAAGATATCGATATCAGAGACGCCGTTCACACCATGTACCCACCGAAAGATATCCAAGAACTTGAAGTGTATCGTGACAACCAAATGTGTCTAGTACGTGCAAATCACCCCGTATTATCTAAACCTTGGAATTTGGAAACCTATTTATCACTGCGTCATGTTCAAGTGCGTTGCGATGGTAGCGATCGTTGGTTATTAGATTACAAACTTTCCGATATGGGCGAAGAACGAGATGTTGCGATCACCGTACCTGACTTTAATAATGCCGCTGCACTTTGCAGTTATACCGATTTTGTGTTTACCGCCCCAAGACATTTTGTACATCTAGTCGCTGAGCAAATGGGGTTAACCGTGCTCCCCCTACCATTAGAATTCCCTCCTATGGCGTATACACTCTTTTGGCATAAAGACAGAAATCGAGATCCAGCACTAACTTGGTTGATTGATATTATCCGTCAGAAGACACTACACCTAAGATGACCCGTATATCACGAAGCCGTGAATTGCGATTGTTGGAACCTTATTTCGCAACCGTTAGAATCGTTTGTATATAGGGCATAAAAGCGCTAGGTTATAGGGCAAACACTACCAGGTGACTTGTTTCGCCAAGATGAAGGAATAACAGATGCAGGAACAAATTTCTCGCCGAGTTGAGCTGATTCAAGCTTGGCTTGTAGCAAACGATCTTGATGCGTTTATCGTCGCACACGAAGATGAGTACTTGGGCGAGTATGTACCCGCTCACAATGAGCGTCTACATTGGCTCACTCAATTTACAGGTTCAGCAGGCGCTGCAGTTGTGACTCGCGACAGAGCAGCCATTTTTGTTGACGGGCGTTATACCGTACAAGTTAGAAAGCAAGTGCCAGATGGTATTTTTGAATACTGTCACCTCATTGAACAGCCACCGATTAAATGGGTAAGTGAAACGCTTCCAGTGGGGTCTCGTATTGGGATAGACCCACGAATGCATCGTGGCAACTGGTACCAAAGTGCTTTAGTTCAATTAGGTAGTAAGTTCGAACTGGTTGCGACAGAAGAGAATCCTATCGATATTAACTGGACCGATCGACCAGAACCTCAGCTAAGCCAAGTTCGTTTAATGCCTATCGAAAAAGTAGGACAAACCAGCCAAGATAAGCGCACCGCACTAGGACAGTTACTGGCTGCTTCTGACGCTGATGCCGCAATCATTACTGAGTTAGACTCAATTTGCTGGCTGCTAAACGTTCGTGGACTTGACGTGTCTCGTCTACCTGTATTACTGGCCCATGCCATTCTCTACACTGATGGTTCAACAAAGTTCTTTATCGATGAGTCGCGAATTGACGACCGTGCTGCATTTGATATTCATGTCGGCAGCGGCGTCGAAGTCTGTCCTCCAAATAAGCTCGAACAAACACTCGAGACACTTGCTGGCAAAACAGTCACGCTCGATCCTGCAACCAGTAACGCTTGGTTCCAACTCAAACTTGAAGCTTTCGGTGCCAAACAGCTAGAGCTTGCCGATCCATGCTTGATGCCCAAAGCAGCTAAGAACGATGTCGAAATAGCAGGAATGAAAGCCTGTCATATTCGTGATGGTGCCGCCATGGTTAAGTTTCTTTCATGGCTAGACAAAGAAGTAGCAAGCGGCAATCTGTATGATGAAGCGGTGTTATCAGATAAGTTAGAATCATTGCGCCGAC
>ASHK01000302.1 GCA_000695745.1 Vibrio madracius
AAGTTTTATTGTTTGTTCAGCGAAAGATCGTGAGGTAACAAATCAAATCAAAGGATTGTTAACAGAAGAAGCAAGGAAGCACTGTACGAATTTAGCAGGAAATACCTCTCTCATTGAAGCGATAGACTTACTTGCCGCCTGTGATACGGTGGTAAGTAATGATTCGGGATTAATGCACGTTTCCGCTGCTGTGGGATGTAATATTATCGCTATCTACGGTTCAAGCTCTCCGGATTACACGCCACCACTGAGTAACAAAGTCTCTATCGTCAATACTGATATAGAATGCCGCCCATGCTTTAAAAGAGTGTGCCCACTTGGTCATATGGATTGTCTAAACCAACTGACACCAAACACCGTTATTCGATTAATAAAGTGAAGATATCAGTATGAACAATAAATCTATTTATATGCGCGCAACCCAAGTGACTGTTGCTTTCACTTTTTTTACTCTATTTGTCTCCAAAGCGGGAATGAATATCGCCTTTGCTCTCATTCTGCTTACAGCTTTGGCTGGCGTGATGACTAAGCAAACCGTTCTATCTAACCAACCTTTTCATCGTAACATTACGATAGCGTGTATTTCTCTTTATGTTCTCGGGCTTGTTGTTACTTTTATTGAACCGTTAGGTACACAAGACTTATCTTGGTTTGCTAGAAAAGGGGCGTTCTTATTGCTATTGCCCTTTTTTATTCCTATGGTACAGAAACATCACCGCACTGCTCTAAACGCATTGTTACTCGGTGTCATCGTCGCCCTAGCTTACTGCGTGTATGTCTATGTCATGCCGAGCTCTCTTCCTCAAGACCGACTCCGACTCCACAGTTTTTGGGATGTCGGACGCTGGAGTGAGATCCTCGCCTACTTCATCGCTCTGTGTATCGGACTCACCTACTACCGCGGAGTGGTAGCACAGAAGAGGCGAGTACTGTTAATGACACTGGCATCCCTGTGCTTTGTTGCATTACTCGCAAGCGGCTCTCGGGGACCATTGCTATTTGTCGCGATGACAGTCTTCATGTTCCTTGCATTGGAAAACAAGAAATTATTTTTGCTTTCTTTACTCGCTTTGGGGGCTCTACTCTTTTTGTCTCGAGAATCCAGCACTTTTTCTGGTATTTACGACAATGTCGCCAGTATTTTCGCCAACAATAACGACTCAAATAATGCTCGATTTTTAATGTGGAATAATGGCATCGGTTTTACCTTAGATAATATTGAAAACCACCTTTCTGTGTTCTTGTTTGGAACTGGAGACCATCAGATTGAAACTCTTTACTCTCAATATTTGCAATCCATAGGCTCAATCGAAGAGATGCAGCAAAGAGTTAACAATCAAATGTCTTTGAATGATTTTCATAATCAGTACATCGATAATTTAGTCCGTATGGGTATCATCTATACCCTTTGTTACCTAGGTTTTTTAGTGACTCTATTGATTGGATTTACAAAACAATTAAGAACTGGAAGTAAGGTTGCTTGGGCGGGGATACTACTTATTCTCACCTATGCCGGCATTGGCTTGGTATACAGCAATAATCTTGAATTTCAGACGGCTATCTTTTTCTTTATGCTAACTCTAATTTTGGCTTGGCCACAAAAACCGCAGATGCCAGGGAGCAATCACTCATGAGTGGAAGTATTGAAGTCATTATGGCTGCTTACAACAATGTCCGTGATATGCAACTTGTCTTTGAGGGTTACTTAAGACAAACTGACAAGAGCTTCCAGCTTTGCATCGCCGATGACGGCTCAGGACCAGAAGTAAAAACGTTAGTAGACCTGTACAGTGCTCTTGGTCTAAATATAAGACATATTTGGCAACCCGATAATGGTTTTAGAAAAACAAGCATTGTCAATCGAGCCATTGCGAGTTCTGAAGCTGAGTATATCATCTTCACCGATAACGATTGTATTCCTTCAAAATACTACATAGAAGATTATCGCCACTACCTGTGCAACGACAAGGTACTCATCGGTCGACGCGTTGATATGTATAATGGTGCCAGTCACCTTTTACGCAGTCATCAAGTGTCACTAGACACACTTGAAAAACCAGTTTGGTTGCTCTGGCATGCGATGAAACACAATCTCAAACGACCAGAAATGGGGATCCGCTTTCCAGAGTTTGTAATCAACTTCTGGAACCGAAAGAAAAGAGGCGCTATCGGTGCCAACATGGCGATGCCGAGAAAGTCATTGATTGAAGTAAATGGCTATGATGCGGATTTTGAAGGCTATGGTATGGAAGAAACCGACTTGCTCTATCGTTTAAATGCTCAGGGTTATAAAAACCAAACTGTGCTTGGTCGATGTGCAATGTACCATCTTTACCATAAAGAAAAACAACAGGGTCCTGAAGCTTCTCAAATGTTTCAGAAAAAAAGAAAACAAAACTTAACTCGCTGCCTAAATGGCATCGACCAGATCAGAGAAAACCAATGATTGTCACAAATCCAACAATCTCCATCGTTTGTCCTTGCTACAACGAAGAACAAGTCGTTGGGCTTTTTATGGAACGTATTAGTGCCGTATTAAGCAGCACTAATTACGATTATGAGATCATTCTAATTAATGACGGCAGTAAAGATCGCACACTTGAGACCATCAAAAGCCTCCAAACACAATATCCCGCCATTCGACTGATCAATCTATCTCGTAACTTTGGCAAAGAAGCCGCACTTACCGCTGGTATTGATGTCGCGCGCGGAGAAGTATTAATTCCTATTGATGCTGACTTACAAGACCCCCCAGAGCTTATTCATGATTTCTTGCGTGAGTGGGAAAAGGGCTTTGATGTCGTCGTTGCGAAACGCGTTGATCGCAGCACAGACTCTTGGGCGAAAAAGCTAACGGCTGAGCTTTTCTATAAGTTTCACAACGCCGTCGCTCAAGTTGAGATTCCCGAAAATGTTGGAGACTTTCGACTCATTAACCGCCGAGTGGTAAAAGCCATTCAACTCCTTCCAGAAAACCAACGTTTTATGAAAGGTATTTTCTCCTGGGTTGGCTTCAAAACTTCAGTCGTAGAGTATAAACGCGAGGCACGTGAAGCGGGAGAGACGAGCTTTAACGGTTGGAAACTTTGGAACTTTGCTCTTGATGGCATCACCAGCTTTAGCACTGCGCCTCTGCGTATCTGGCTATACATTGGTTCTCTGATTTCGGCTTTGGCCTTTATCTATGGCAGTTTCACCGTTATTAAGACATTGATATACGGAATTGATGCTCCTGGCTATGCGTCAACCATTACGATTATGCTCTTTCTCGGTGGTGTGCAACTCATCGGTATTGGTGTTATGGGCGAATATATTGGACGGCTTTATATGGAGTCGAAGCGACGCCCTACCTACATCATTGAGCAAGATAGCTTTAAAGATTCAGAATTGAACGCGACGGCAACAAGTGATATCAACGATGACAAACTTACTTGATCGTCTCTTACAGTTCCGTATTGTTCGTTTTGCATTGACTGGCGGGTTAGCAACCGCCATTCATGTCTCTGTGGCCTTTCTTTTTCTGCATTTTATTAAAGAGAATGTCTTTCTAGCCAATGTATTAGGTTTTAGTCTAGCATTCATTTTTTCGTACTTTGCTCAAACTCTGTTGGTGTTTAAGAACCGAGTCAACTGGGGGAATGCGCTTCGATTTTTTATCGTTCAATTTGGTGCTCTCCTTGTTGCACAAGGCATCAGTGAGATCTTTAGTGACTTAAACAGCTACCTCAGAGTAATTATGGTGGTATTAGTTCTGCTATCATTACCTATATTGTCCACAAGATGTGGACCTTTTCAGCACCACAACACAAAAATAATTGAGAGTAACATCATGTCGTTAAAGCTTAACTTCGATCGGACGTTTACTTGGCTCTATGCATTGGGGTTTCTTTTAGGCTTAGGTTTTTGTTTTATCTATGCACAAAACCAGATTCTGACTGGTGATCAGACCCAGATGCTTTACAAAGGTTACCTAGGTGCTAATCAAGGTACATGGCTTAATTTTGGTAACGCGGCTAGCGCCGTTGGCAATGTTCCAGGTTCGTTATCGACTTGGTTGATCGGAGGACCGCTTTTAGTTTGGAACTCACCTTGGTCTCCAATGTTACTATTGATTGTCATGCGTGTAGTCTCGTTGTTACTGTTAGATAACGTAATAAAAACCGTATTCGCAGGGCAGAACTGCCAGTTGGCTCGCCTGTTATTTTTGGCATTGTATTGGTTAAACCTTGGTTTTATACGACAGCCTACTTTATAACCCATCGTACTTATGCCTTTTTGCAGCCATGCACCTTTGGTCTGCCTTAAAAATGCGTGAACGTAAGTCCTTTTTCTATTCCTTTATTCACGTATTATCGATTGGCCTTGCCATGCAGTTACATTACTCGTGGCCTATTCTTGCGGTAATTTCCGTTTATCTTTTTTATCGTAACTTAGGTCAAGTTTCTTGGCTGGGTGTGGCTGCCGCCATTTTGACGCTCATTGCTTCCTTAGTTCCTTATTTACAAGAGCTTGCAAGCAATGAATCTATTCAGCGTGAGAGCGATAGATATATTGGTTATGGCCTAGTACACGTCTATCCAGTACTAAAAGCGCTCCTATATTGGTTGCGCTATGGGTCAATGCTGTTCTCAAATAAAGTGATTGCGTACAGTGAATTTGACTGGCTCACTAATATTGAATGGCTAAAACTCACCGCTCTCACGGTTTGGAAGTCTGCCGTATTCATTGTGGGTGCTGTTAGTGTTGTTATCTCAGCCCGCCTTAATTGGCTTTGGTGGAAACGAATTAAGCCTATCGTTCGCCGTTCTCAACAATCACTGCTGACCACTCAGTGGCTTGAGCTGTATGCTTTCGGTGCTGTTGTTGGGGTGCTCATCAGTGCTGCATTATCACCCATCACGTTTTCATACTGGCACCTAATACTGGTTTATCCGTTTGCCATTATTCCGATACTTTGTGGATTGGTTCGTTTTCTAACAACTTCTGACACCGATCGTCATGACAAACGCACTAACGTAAATACCAGCCGTTTCGCTCATTGGCTAAATCGCTACAGCATAACCAGAACCTTGAAGGCCATATTTACTAATAGCGGTCACTTACGAAAAGTGCTCTGGTTTAGCTTAGGGTATCTTATCGTGCTAAACCTACTTGCATCGCACGATAGCATTAAGTATTCCTATCAAAGTGACTATGTAGGCCAAGTAGAGCAATATGTGCAGCAACAACAACTACTGCCTAAGTGATGCTATGTTGAGAATCATCTACTCCATCATACTGGTGCTCGTCGCCCCGTTTTTTTAGTTGGGCTGTTTAAGAAAAAAGCGGGCAAGCCATCAGTGGGTCGTCGCTGGCGTGAACATTTTGGTGTTACGCCAGCGCTTACTAATCACCAGAACCAAGACATTGTCTGGTTCCATGCCGTCTCCGTTGGAGAAGTATTGGCGGTGACCCCTTTGATACGTCGTTATGCACAAACTCACCCGCAGCATAAGTTACTTATCACGACCACGACTGCAACTGGCGCTGAACAAGCAGAGAAGCTGTCTGATATTGCTGAACATCGCTACATGCCATTGGATTTTAGCTTTGCTATCAAGCGCTTTATCAAAACAGTTCGACCTCAGAAAATGATCATTGTAGAAACGGAACTTTGGCCGAACACCCTATCTGTGGTTGCTAAGTCTGGAATCCACATTACCGTCATCAATGCACGATTATCAGAGCGGTCATGTCAACGTTATGCACGAGTTCGATCTTTTTTCTGGCTAGCGGCACAGCATATCGACCACCTCTGTTGTCAGTTTAGCGAAGACGCTGAGCGATTTGCTCGACTAGGTATTCCTAGCGAGCGTCTCTCGGTAACAGGGTCTATCAAGTTTGACATTAGCGTCCCTAATTCCGTTAATGAGCATGGTCGTCGCCTAAGAGAGATATTAGGCCCTCAAAGACCAGTTTGGATTGCTGCAAGTACACACTCTGGTGAGGAAGAACAAATTCTCAACGCGCATAATACTGTTTTAAAGGTATTTCCCGATGCACTGCTCGTTATTGTTCCACGCCATCCCGAACGCTTTGTCCATGTGGAACGACTGTGCTTAGAGCAAGGCTTTAACGTTGCTCGCCGCAGTCTCACAGAAAGCTCCATATCTCTACAGACCCAAGTTTTTCTTGGGGACACTATGGGAGAAATGATGACCTACCTCGCGGCCAGTGACAGTTTGTTTTATGGGGGGAAGCCTGATAGAAAAAAAGTTGGCGGTCACAACCTGTTAGAACCAGCCGCTCTCGGTGTGCCATCAATAACCGGACCTAGTTACTTCAACTTTACCCAGATCGTTACTCTCCTATGTAGCGTCAATGCGCTGGATATTGCTGAGTCAGAGCAAGAATTAGAGCAGCTCGTCATCGCTCTTCTGCAGAACCCAAAGAAAAGACAGCAGATGGCAGAGGCTGCTCAAGACGTTGTTCGTAACTGCAAG
>ASHK01000303.1 GCA_000695745.1 Vibrio madracius
ACATAAGGACTTGCTACAAAAGCTAGCGTCACTGGGCGGACTATTCGTATTAATTATTGCTTTCTCCATCACCAGCCCACACTTTTTTAGTATGGACAACGCCATGACAGTTGGCTTACAAACGTCGACGATTACGATTATCGGCATAGGTGTAATGCTGACCATATTGACTGGCGGAATTGATTTGTCGATAGGCTCAGTCATGGCACTCTCTGGTGTCACTGCCGCTATAGCTGTAAATGCGGGACTGCCGGTTCCGGTTGGGATGGCTATCGGTGTATTAACCGGCGCTATTTGTGGTCTGATTAGTGGACTTTGTGTGTCAAAGCTTCGTCTTCCTCCTTTCATTGCAACACTGGGTATGATGATGATGGCGCGCGGTGTGGCTCTCTATATTACGAACGCAGCGCCTGTCTCAGGGATGCCAGAGTCCTTCTCTTATCTGGGCAATGGCGCGCTGTTCCGAATGGTTGAAATCGGTGCAAATGGTTTCCCTATCGTTAAGTTTGCCGGTATTCCTTATCCAGTTCTCGTTATGTTGTTAGTGGTCGCAGCGTTCTCTTTCTTACTAACCAAAATGCGTCTTGGTCGTTATCTATATGCTATCGGCTCAAACGAAGAAGCTGCTCGCTTGTCTGGTATCGATACTCAAAAGGTCAAGACTGCTGCCTATGTTGCGTCTGGATTCTTAGCCGGCCTCGCAGGTGTCATCATTGCTAGCCGACTTGTTACCGCACAACCTAACGGCTCTGTCATGGCCGAACTTGATGCGATCGCTTCTGCCGTGGTCGGTGGTACCTCTTTAATGGGTGGCGTAGGCACCGTCTTTGGCGCCGTTATAGGTTCATTCATTATCGGGGTTCTGCGTAACGGATTAAATATGAATGGCGTCAGCTTCTTTGTACAACAAATCGTCATTGGCGGCGTCATTATTGCCACTGTTGCATATGATCAATACCGTATGCAACAAACCACTAAAGTGAAAAACCCTACTACAAAATCCAAAAAGGATGTTAAAGATATGAAAGTCAATAAAATTGCAACTATCGCAGCAATGGGACTCGCGTTTGCTTTTGCTGGTCACTCTACAGATGCCTCTGCTGCTCAAAAAGAAATTGCGGTGATTGTCAAAACCGAAAACTCCAACTTCTGGCAGAACGTGAAAGGTGGTGCAGTCGATGCTTCGAAAGAACTTCCCGCCTATCACATCACCTTCCAAGGCCCTGCAGCTGAAACCGCAGTGGATGAACAAGTAAACATGATCCAGAATGCGCTGAACCGCGGTGTATCAGGATTGGTTGTTGCCCCAACGGATCCTAATGCATTGGTTCCTGCTCTAAAAGCAGCATGGGAAAGAGGCGTTCCAGTGGCGCTCATTGACTCAGGTTTGAACGACAATGGTAAATACCACCAAGCATTTCTGTCTACCGACAATCGTATGGCTGGTAAGCTAGCCGCAGAGCAAATGATTAAGTCTTTAAACGGCAAAAAAGGCAAGATTGCAATGATGAGCTATACCGCAGGTTCAGGCTCAGCAATGGACCGTGACGGTGGGTTTAAAGACGCTGTAGAAGCAGCAGGCTATGAGGTGATCGGCCCATTCTACTCTAATGCAGATATGGTAACGGCACTTAACCAAACTGTTGACGTTCTTGCATCGAACAATGATTTGGTGGGTATCTTTGGCTCCAATGAACCAACAGCCGTAGGTATGGCTCGCGCAATTCAACAACGCGGATATACCGGGAAAATCGTCGCAGTCGCCTTTGATGGTAATGCGGATATCCAACAGTTTATTCGTGATGGCGTTCTAAATGGTGCGATTGTTCAATCATCTTATGGTATGGGTAACCTTGGTGTTGAAACCGTATCTCAAATCTTAAATGGTAAAAAAGTCGCTTCTTATATCGATACCGGTGTTGTTTACGTCACTAAAGACAACATCGATTCAGATAAAGCTAAAGCTGTGCTTTACTAATACTCGATATACGTTCGCTTGTACTGAATTCAAGCCCGCGTAAGTCTAAAACCAAAAAGAACAAAAGCCCACATCATTGTGGGCTTTCTCGCTTATCGACTTACCTTTGTACCATTAGTTCATGCGCGGTTGAATCAAGTTAAAGTTTGCTGGGATATTGCTATCTAGAACACCCATAAACTTGTTCAGTACCGTTTGGTCTCCGGTGACTTTTAACGCACCACTGGCAAGGGCATCTTTGACTGTCAGTTTGTGGCTGATGATACCAAACAGCGTCATGTTAT
>ASHK01000304.1 GCA_000695745.1 Vibrio madracius
TGCTCAAAAAGCCGGGGAAGAGTTCGGTTTTGAGGTGGTGAATACCGCGAGCTTTTGTGTCGAAGAAACGCGTGTGAGCAGTACGGCGATTCGTCAGGCGCTGGCAAGCGATCATCTTGATGAAAGCGCAGAAATGTTAGGGCGTCACTATACGTTGTCAGGAAGAGTGGCTCACGGTCAGAAATTGGCGCGTGATTTTGGTTTTCCGACCGCTAATATTTCTTTGAAACGTTATGTTTCTCCTGTGCGTGGTGTATACGCAGTGCAGGTCTTTGGGGTGGACAGTCAACCGTTACCCGGTATTGCCAATGTAGGCAAAAAGCCGACAGTAGCAGGGACAACCCCAGATCTAGAAGTGCATATATTTGACTTTGAAGGCGACCTTTACGGTAAGCAAATCGAAGTCGCGCTATTGCATAAAATTCGTGATGAGAAAAAGTTCGAGTCACTTGAGCTGCTTAAGCAGCAAATAGAATTGGATGCTGATGTGGCTAGGGTGTGGCTACGTCAGTTTAAGGGTTAGCGGAAGATTCCACCGTTAACATAATGTCTAACTTTCGCCCAATACAACGGAATTAAGAATCGATGAGTGACTATAAAGATACCCTGAACCTACCTGAAACAGGGTTTCCTATGCGCGGCAACCTGGCAAATCGTGAGCCAGAGATGCTTGAGCGTTGGTATAAAGAAGATCTTTACGGAGAGATCCGTAAAGCTAAGAAAGGCAAAAAATCCTTCGTGCTGCACGATGGACCTCCATACGCGAACGGTGACATTCACATTGGTCACGCACTAAATAAGATTCTTAAAGACATTATTATTAAATCCAAAACACTTTCAGGTTTTGACGCCCCTTATATTCCTGGTTGGGATTGCCACGGTCTACCAATTGAATTAATGGTAGAAAAGAAAGTTGGCAAACCAGGCCAGAAGGTAACGGCGGCTGAGTTCCGCGAGAAGTGTCGCACTTATGCACAAGGCCAAGTTGAAGGTCAAAAAGAGAGCTTTAAACGTTTAGGTATTCTTGGTGAGTGGGATAAGCCTTATCGCACGATGGACTTTGATACAGAAGCGAACATCATTCGTGCTCTGGGCAAAATTGCTGACAAAGGCCATCTATTAAAAGGCTTCAAGCCTGTCCATTGGTGTACAGACTGTGGCAGTGCACTAGCTGAGGCGGAAGTAGAATATAAAGATAAAGTGTCTCCTTCTATCGACGTTCGCTTTAAAGCTGCGGATGAAAGCGCGCTTATCTCTAAGTTTGCCTTGAATGAAGGACATGAAGGTCAAGGTGATGTTTCTATCGTTATCTGGACAACCACACCTTGGACTCTGCCTGCCAACCGTGCTGTTTGTTTACGCGATGACCTTGAATATGTGCTCATTCAAATTGAAGGTGAAAACCCAGAACGTATTATCGTTGCCTCTGAGCTAGCGAAAGACGTGATGGACCGTGCAGGTGTTGAGCACTTCCATAACCTTGGTTTTGCGAAAGGTGCGGATCTCGAATTGTCTCAATTCAACCATCCATTCTATGACTTTACAGTACCCGCGATCCTTGGTGATCACGTAACCACTGATTCTGGTACTGGTGTGGTGCACACGGCACCAGGTCACGGTCAAGAAGACTTTGCCGTTGGTCAAAAATACGGTCTAGAAGTCGCTAACCCAGTAGGTTCTAACGGCGTCTACCTGCCTGACACCGAGCTGTTTGCTGGTCAGCATGTATTTAAAGCTAACGACGCTGTGGTAGAAGTTCTTAAAGAAAAAGGCGCGCTATTGCATCACCACGCTTACGAGCACAGCTATCCGCACTGCTGGCGTCATAAAACGCCAATCATCTTCCGTGCAACACCACAGTGGTTCGTATCGATGGACCAAGCTGGCCTACGTGCTAAAGCACTAGAGTCAATTAAAGGTGTTGAGTGGATGCCTGAGTGGGGTCAAAGCCGTATTGAAGGTATGATTGAAGGTCGCCCTGAGTGGTGTATCTCTCGTCAGCGTACATGGGGTGTGCCAATTGCGTTGTTTGTTCACAAAGAAACAGCTGAACTTCATCCGAACTCACTAGAGCTTATTGAAAAAGTGGCTCAACTTGTTGAGC
>ASHK01000305.1 GCA_000695745.1 Vibrio madracius
TGGTGTTCTTCGATTTCTGCTCCAGCTTCATTTGGACGCATGCATTTAATCCCTGCCATGCAAGCTTTTATGGATGCACATCCGGGGCTAAAAATCGATTGCCGACTATCGGATTCTATCATCGACTTAGTTGAAGGAGGATTTGACGTTGCAATAAGAAATGCCGCTCTTAAAGATTCAACATTAGTGGCACGGAAACTCGCCAGTGATACTCGAATTGTCTGTGCATCCCCGAGCTATCTGATAAAACATGGCAAGCCTACTCACCCTCGTGATTTGTTAGAGCATAATTGTGTCTGTCTAACTGGATTTGAGAGCTGGACATTTGAGACGCCCGATGGTCCGATGTTAGTTAAACCTAAAGGTGAATTTAAGGCTGACAATGGTGAAGCCGTGAGAGATGCTTGTGCACATGACTTAGGAATTACCGTAAGCTCTGCATGGTGTTGTTACGAGCATCTAAAGCGGGGTGAGTTGGTGCCCATTCTAGAGGAGTATCCTTTGGTTTCAGACACGGCTATTTGGGCGGTTTATCCGAGTTCTCGTTTATTGGCGCCCAAAGTTCGAGCGTTTATAGACTTCTTCACGGACTATTTTGGAAACAACCATATTGGGAGTTAGACTCTTGACAAAGTGGCGTCCTAATAAAGACGCCACATTCATGTACGTAACATTACCAAGCGAATGTTTGGATGATATTATCTTTCGCTAAAGGGTTGGCCATTATTGCACGATGAATATTTGCCAAAAATTGCTCCTTAGAGTCGAGCAAAAACCCTTTTTGAGGTACGAGGTTATTCCCGTGGTCACCCCAATAGAAAGTATCGATATTTAAGTTTTCTAACAAATACTTTTCTTCTTCCAGCACTTGTAACTGAGTTGGCATAATAAACTCACCACGTTGTACTTCTTGCTCCATGATGGTACCCGGTTGAATGGCGAGTGCCATGGGCGCAATTTGTTCCGGATTGGTGATATTCAATAATTCAGTCGTTGCTATGATATGTTCTTTTGAACGCTCACGACCTCCTAATCCAAAAATGAAAGAGAGCAGCGTTTCAATACCGGCTTCTTTCGCCTTTGCCATTCCTTCGATCGCGTGTTGGGCGGTCATACGTTTCTTGATTCGCTCCAGCACAACAGGATCTCCAGATTCCAAGCCGGAATAACACATATCCAGTCCTGCATCTTTGATCTCTTTAAGCTCTGAGACCGTCTTTCTTCTAAAGTCATTTAAGCCGCTGTACATCGAAATCTTAGAAGCTTCGGGAAACGTGTTGCGCAGTTTATCCAGTAACTTAACAAGGTACTCGGTGCGCGCTGCCATAACATTACCGTCGATTAAGAAAATAGAGTCTACATGAGGATAGATGAATCTAGCGTCGTCAACATCCTTAAAAACAGCGTCAAGATCGCGAACTTTGAAGCGTTTGTCGTCAAACATGCTACAAAAAGTGCAAGTATTAATGCTGCAACCTAGCGTAGTCTGAATCAAGATGCTGCGCGCTTCGGGCCAAGGCCGATAAACTTTACCTTCGTATTGCATAAATGTCTCTCCAATGAACAGCACCGACAGTGTGTTCGATGCGTTGCTTATTGCAGAGCGGAGATTATCAGCTGTCTATTCTGTTGATAATTGATAGCTATAGATAATCAGTTTTTAGATTCTGTATATAATTTGACGGTTAGGTTGAACCAGAGTCGAAAGCCGTTAGCGATAAAAAAGCCCCTTGAAGCGTGGCTAAAAGGGGCGGTGTTCATTTTTTAACGGATTACGATAAATCGATGACTACCGTTTCTCCGTCTACAATAAGCGTTAGTTCACTACCGCAAACGCTGTGTGACACCTGCACTTGTTTCCCGCTATTCTTATTAGGGACAAGCAACGTAAGAATGTCGTGTTGTTTTGATGCAGAAAATGCTACTTCTACATGACGGTGGATCTCGAGTTCTTGGAACTCGTAAGGGTCCACATCGCCAAAGCCTTCGACGTTGGTCACTGACGTAATTTGCTCAGCGCTCTGATTGATAAAGCTCACATCTAGATGTGCTTTGTCACCGTGGATAGCAAATGACTTTTGAGCTGTCTCGGTATTAAATGTGGTATGCATTAGCCAAGTGAGATCTTTCTCTTCGCCAAAGCTCGCTTTGTCTTGGATCACAAAGAGCTTGCCTTTCACGAACCAAATCTTACGTTTGTAGGATTCGATATCTGGTGTAAAGAACTTGTAGGATTCGGTTGCATCGCCTTCTACAAATTTGACGTCAGAGTCTGTGTCATAGTCTGTGATTTGACCGCCAGCTTCGATACAGAAGCGGTCTTGGTGGCCTTCAAATTTGGTGTTTTTGTTCTCTCCGTACTGCCYTKTRCCATTAAACAGGCAAGTTCTTAGAAAAAGTATGACGACGCCACTTCGTATGCATATCGACGCCAAAGCCACCATAGTAGCCGGTGATAGACGCTAATGTTTCACCAAAGGCATGCAGCGTAAACGCATTTTGGTCACCGTGTGAGTGACTAATTGAACCAAATGGCGAACATTTAAAGACCATGTGGATATGGTTATCACGTTCCGTCATCTTGTTGTGGAAAGCCGCCCAGCCTGTGATAGGGAACACYTTTAACAACGGATCGTTTGACGGCGCTTTTTCTTCAGGTGCATCCCAAAGAATATTAAAACGAGATCGT
>ASHK01000306.1 GCA_000695745.1 Vibrio madracius
CAAAATCAAAAATGCTTCAACGAGACTAAGTGATAACACTAGAATCAGGACTTGTGGTACTGCTCGCAATACAGCGCCCATCTCCCCTTGCAGGAAGAGCAAACTGCCGAAAATACACACTGTTGTCAAAAACGAAGAGATAACCCCGGGAAGTACCTTGTTAACCCCATTGATAACGGCATCGTCGATCTTCTGCCCTCGGTCAAGGTGAGATTGGATAGACTCGGCAATCACTATGGCGTCATCCATCATGATACCTATCGCCATCAAAAGCCCTACCAGCGACATGATATTAATCGACAGACCAAGGTTGGCCATTAAGAATAGCCCTCCAAGGAACGCAACAGGTAATCCAGCAGCCACCCAAAACGAATAACGGAAACTAAAGAACAACCACATGGTGGCAAAGACCAATAAGATCCCTTGCCAACCATTTTTAACCATCATAGTCAGGCGATCCCAAAGGACTGACGACATATCATTGGTCATGGCTAGGGTCACACCTTCAGGTGCAATAAGTCGCTGTGCATCCACAAACCTAGTGACTTGCTCTTTTATACGCAGAGCATCGTCTTCTTTGTTTTTACTGATCTTTAGTACCGCTGATGGCTGGCCGTTGAACAAGATTTTTTGTTCATCCAACTCAAAGCGATCGGTTATCGTCGCCACATCTTTGAGACGTATGACGGCACCATTAGGACTGGAACCAACCACGATAGACTCTAATTCTTGTGGTGTAATTCGGCGTTCATCAAAGCGAATTAAGAAGTTTTTGTCTTCCGTTTCAACGTTACCACTAGGTAATTTGATATTTTGATTACCTATTTGCACTGCAACATCACTGACGCTCAACCCCATCTGACGCATGACTTGAGTATTTAATTCGACACGATATTGGTGATCAGAAAACCCACTTACTTCCACAAGCGACACGCCATAATCAAGTTTTAAAGTGCGCTTGAGCTTCTCTGCGTAGGCTTTTAACTCTGGCCAACTGGTATTGGCGGTGATGGCAATATCTACGACAGGTTCATTCCAATCCAGCTCTTGGACGATTGGGGATTCAATCTCATCCGGAAAGTCGTTGATAGCGTTAATTTGAGTTTGAACATCGACCAACATACGACCGATGTCAGCTCGCTCATTGAGTTTAAGCGTCAAACGGGCAGAGCCTTCTATCGCTTCGCATTTGGTTTCTTCAATGTTAGATAAGCCATCGACGGCATCTTCCATTCTTACGCAAAGGCTCTCTTCTACCTCTTGTGGCGATGCCCTGGATAAGTAATAGCCGCCATAATATAAGGAGGGTCAAACTCGGGGAACGTCTCTCGCTTTATGGTAGAAAGCGACGAGAGCCCTAATATTAACAACGCCAACATCAACAAGTTGGCAGCCGTCGGATGTTTAGAGAAGAATCGAATCATTGCCCTGCCTCATCCGTATTTTCTCGCACTAGCATGCCTTCGATTGCTGGCAAAATATCGTTCAGAATCACTTTTTCGCCTTGTTGCAGATCACCCGTAATGATGACTTGATTATCTCTACGATAAGCGATCTGCACCGCGCGCATTTCAAGACGATTGTCAGCATTCATCAAATAGATTTTATCGCCATGAATGGCACGCTCTGGCACGACCCAAGACAGTTGCTTCTCCCCCTCAATGACGGCTTTCACAAACATTCCGTTAACCAATACCGGTGTGCCTGCCAGACCGTTACTGCTTGGCGACTGCGTCACTTCTAAAATCACACCCGCTGTTGCTTGGTTCGCATCAACGGTTTCACTGACACGTGCTACCGTTGCAGGCCATGTCGCGGTGAGATTGCCACTACTCAATTCAACGGTGGCCTGCAATTTGTTTAGTTCAACATGGCCATTTGGGCTCTCTCCTCCCTTCAAGCTATTCGACAACAACTGCAAATCGTGTATGGAAAGCTGCGCTTCCACTTCCATGACGTCGTTGAGGTGCGCTGTGACCATTGCTTGCTGTAAATTCACCACTTGATTGAGTTCAGCATCAACTTCAGAAACACGCATTGTTACCGGAAGAACGATGCGTGTTTTATCCAGTGAACGCTTCGCCTCATCCACCTTAGCTTGATTCACTTTGACCAAGGCTTGAGAAACACCTCTTTCATCCGGCATTAACGCTAATTGGTTTTCAATCTCCTGAACCAACTTTTTCTGCGACAACATATTTTGCTTTTGAATATCAACATCGGATTGTGAGGTTAAACCACGTCGATTAAGATCCACTCGACGTTGATATTCATTTTCCGTCAGTTGTAAGCGGTTAATTTCAATGGAGAGGGTTTGTTTTAGGTTAATCTCTTCTTGGTCAAGACGAGTCAGTTGAGTCTCACTTGATTTCAAGTCAGCGATTGCTTGTGACAGCTTAAGTTCGTAATCTAAAGGGTCAATACGAAGAATTTCCGTTCCCGCAGCTATCACGGTACCTTTTTCTAAATT
>ASHK01000307.1 GCA_000695745.1 Vibrio madracius
GGTCGATAAACCAAATAGCCGTCGTAGATATCAGCGATTTTTTCCGCTAATTGATAGCGTTTGGATGCGTCGTCGTCATTGGAAAGATATTGAGCAAGCGGTGCAAAGTCAGGATCGTTGAGATGAAGCGGTAGCAGATGCATAATTTTCCATGTCATCGCTTCTTTGTTGAATGCACTGCGCTTGGGTACCTCATCCAATACTTGAACAAATCGGTCCCAAATGAACGTTGCAGGAAGTGGAAAGTCGATATTGGCAGCAATGCCAAATTCTTGTGCCAGTGCCATTTTCAGCCATTGTGACATCCCTGGACTTTGCACAAGAATTTGTTCTTTCTCGAATGGATTCTCTAATGGGTCAATATTGATCAATTGCACCAATAGAGACTTCAATACATCGATTTGATTTGAGTGATAAACGGTGAACACGTTACCGCGCGCCTTTAACTAATTGTCCTCACTCAAGATTAACACATTAACGTCGGTTCTAATATTGACTTCCGCTCTACGCCACTTGGCGTGAAGGTTTTGGAAGGTAAGCCATTAGGTAACGCAATGCTACGTAACTCACAACAACCGTTGCAACAATCAACTCGACATTAGCTAGCATTCGAACTTGATGAAGCGCACTTTCTGGTGCTCCGTGAGCGCCCATCCAAGCCACCAATTTGTACAAGGCGGTTGCACCAATCACCATAGGGAAGGTAAAGGCTGCGTAACCTGGGCTAAATGGTAGACGAAGCAATTTAATAAACGCTAAGTAGATAATCATGGTCATAAGAACCGCAATACCAAATAGCAGCGCCAAAATCACTGGTGAAGGCTCTGATTGCTACAGTTAGATAACCAGCGAGTGAGAGACTTGCAGGTGCTGCCATAATTGCTAATGTTGGTTTGGCAGCATCAGGGATCTCATGAGTAAAATCAAACGATAGATCATAGTTGGAAGCATTACCGCGTACACACCTAAACCAAAGTACAACGCACCGTTTGCTACCCATTGCAGATTTGGATTACCAGAAAACGCCACGTCAGCTACCACAATGCCCACAGGTGGAACGAACCAGCTTGGTACCATATGATGAAGTTCAAAATCGCGGCTGCGATGGTAAACAAAACTTGCAAGGAACACTATGTGTAGCGCGACTGCAAATAACCAGATGCCATCACCGACTCTTGGCAGGAATTGACCAACTGAATGAGACACAACCATCGTCGCCATTGCAAACGTAGGGACAACACTACCTACAACTGGGTGCGCAAGATCTTCTCTTAGCAGGTGATTATGAAATAGAAATTTGTAAGCCAAAATCACAAGCAATACGCTTGCAATCGCTGCGCCCATCCATTGTGCGCCATGATGCAACGGCAACGCGTTTTCCCAGCACCAGCCAAGACTTGCGATACCTAGCGCCAACCCAGCCATAGGAGTTGGGCGCSYTTTACTCTGTAGTGTGCTTTTTTCATGGTCGCAATCATTGTTAACTGCCTCTATTAATGTGTTGCGCTTATATTAACTCTGCTTTATGTTTAGGTATATCTATTAAAATTCAACCACTGTTCAGAAAAACTAAACATGAAACCACATATATCGCTCAAACAACTAAAGGTTTTTGTTGCTGTCACGCAGCACCAAACCCTTACCTCTGCATCGGAAACGCTGTTTCTATCAAAAGCGGCGGTGAGTATGTCGTTAAGTGAACTAGAAAAGCAAATTGGTCATGCTCTATTTGATAGGGTTAATAATCGCCTAGTGATCAATCAAGAGGGTCAAAAGTTACTCCCTCTCGCCGATGAACTGCTTAGTCGAAGCCGCGATATTGAGTCTCTATTTAGCGATGAACAAAGTTATCGTGGGCAGCTGCGTATCGGTGCCAGTGATACCGTTGGTAATCAGTTAGCCCCTTTTTTGCTGAGCGATTTTCGTCAGCAACATCAACATAAAGCGCAACAGCTATTCATCTCAAATACCGCCTTAATCTGTCAAAAGCTCATCGACTATGAATTGGACATCGGCCTAGTCGAAGGTAAGACCCTGCACCCGGAACTGAATAGCACTCAATTTAGTGAAGATGAAATGTGTATTGTCTCAGCGGTTAATCATCCACTCACCTCCGGTAGTCTTATCGATTTATCTCAGCTTGAAAATAGTGATTGGATATTAAGAGAGCCTGGCTCCGGAACGCGTGAGTTCTTCTTGAGAACCGTTGCACCAAGAATCGAGGTTTGGCACGAAGCCTTTGAATTAAATACGACCGAAGCCATTATTAACTGCGTCTCTGCTGGACTCGGTTTTGCTTGTTTATCTAAACTTGCCGCACAAACCGCGATCAATGATGGTCGCATCAAAGAACTTCCTGTCGCACTGGATATGAAACGTCGGTTCTGGGTTTTAGTCCATAAAGAGAAATATCAGAGTCCACTACTGAAGAACTTTATTGATTTTTGTCAGGCGTGGAATAAGGGGTAACCCTA
>ASHK01000308.1 GCA_000695745.1 Vibrio madracius
CTCTACAAGATTTTTGAATGGGTCGGCGGTATTGCAGATCAAGCTCAGCGTGTAGGCGCTCGTCTTGAAGTAATGCTGTCTAGGTCTTAATCGAACGTTAACTAAGTAACAAAGAGCAAGGATGAATTAGGCGTTGAGCACAGACAATGCTTAAGAGTCTGCCCTGCGCCTAAAGAATTGCTCCGCTTGTTATGAAACAAAACTAGGTATTACAATGGATATTCTTGCAAACTACGGCACTATCCTAATTATTGTTGCAGCAGTATTCGGTTTCCTTATGGCAATCGGTATTGGTGCAAATGATGTTGCCAATGCAATGGGTACTTCTGTTGGCTCTAAAGCTCTAACAGTTAAGCAAGCGATCATCATCGCGATGATCTTTGAATTTGCTGGCGCATACCTCGCTGGCGGTGAAGTGACGGATACTATTCGTAAAGGTGTTATTGAAACGTCACTGTTTGCCCATCAACCTGACGTTCTTGTCTACGGTATGATGTCTTCTCTACTCGCCGCAGGTACATGGTTGCTATTAGCGTCTTACATGGGCTGGCCAGTATCAACGACACACTCGATCATCGGCGCCATTATTGGTTTTGCTTGTGTCTCTGTTGGTACAGAAGCGGTAGACTGGAGCTCAGTCAAAGGCATCGTAGGTAGTTGGGTGATTACCCCTGTTATTTCGGGCTTTTTTGCTTACGTAATATTTATCAGTGCACAACGACTGATATTTGATACGGAAAAACCACTGTTCAACGCCAAACGCTTTGTACCGGTTTACATGTTCATTACGACCATGGTTATTGCACTGGTAACGATTAAAAAAGGCCTTAAGCACGTAGGTTTGCACCTTGATGGTATGGAAGCGTGGCTGTGGGCTGCCGGTGTATCGGCACTGGTTATGGTCGGTGGCTACATTTATATCCAACGCAAATTTGCCAATCGTGAAGAAGACCACGGTTTCAGCGGCGTTGAAGGTATTTTCAGTGTTCTAATGGTTATCACTGCTTGTGCAATGGCTATTTGCACACGGTTCAAATGACGTAGCGAATGCGATTGGTCCACTGTCAGCGGTAGTATCTACTGTTGAGCACATGGGTGAAGTGACGGCGAAAAGCTCTATTGCTTGGTGGATTCTTCCTCTAGGTGGTATCGGTATCGTTGTTGGTCTTGCAACAATGGGTCACAAAGTAATGGCGACGGTTGGTACTGGTATTACAGAACTAACACCAAGCCGTGGTTTTGCGGCTCAGCTTGCAACAGCATGTACCGTTGTTTTGGCGTCTGGTACAGGTCTGCCTATTTCAACCACACAAACACTCGTGGGTGCGGTTCTAGGTGTTGGCTTTGCGCGTGGTATTGCAGCACTAAACCTAGGCGTTGTTCGTAACATCGTTGCGTCTTGGATTGTGACTCTGCCAGCGGGTGCACTATTAGCTGTCGTATTCTTCTATGCGATGCAAGCTGTGTTTGGTGCATAAGCGCGATGTGCAATAAAGTCAGAGAGATGTGAAGCTCACGTCATATTTGACTCAAATTCAAATAAAGGGAGGCTTTGCCTCCCTTCTTTGTTGCACCCCGTTAAGAAACTTCATACTATTTGCCCATTCTTAAAAATTTACAAATTGAGAGTACGTCCCCGCAACCAAAGCGAACGATACTTTCTTGTTCATTCCCCATTGAAACACTTAAGGGACTTACTGTGAAAAAACTGATCTGCATGATCATGATGTCATTACTGGCAGCCCTGCTGCATTGGCTCAGGATCGCTATATTGCTGACAAGCTATTTACTTACATGCACTCTGGCCGAGCAGCCAATATCGAATCATTGGCAGTATCAATGCTGGTGATAAAGTTCGACTGCTCTCGACTAATAGAGAAAATGGTTACTCTCAAGTTCAAGATAGTCGCGGTCGTAAGGGCTGGGTTGAAACGAAATACGTAACGACTCAGGAAAGTATGGCTGTACGTCTTCCACGTCTTGAGAAAGAACTCACGGAAGCAAAATCGTTGCTTGCGAATGCTCGCGAAACCGCGAACAGTGAGAAAGACGGTCTAGTAAGCTCTCTAGAGGCTCGTAACAAGCAAATTGCTGAACTTGAGCAAAACTACTCAGATATCAGCTCACAGCTAACCTCATCGCAAACAGAAATCCGTGAGCTGCGTGCGAAACTGGATACACAAAAAGAAGACCTATTGCTACGCTACTTTATGTATGGTGGCGGTGTCGCTGGAGCCGGCCTCTTGTTTGGTTTGATTCTTCCGCACATCATTCCTCGTCGAAAGAAGAGTCCAAACGGCTGGGCATAAAACTGCATTCGGTTTTATCAACAAAGACAAAAATACCGCCTTATGGCGGTATTTTTTGTTCGCGAAGCTAAAAATTAAATCGTCATCGAAGTTGAACAATGACTCCATATTCAACCCTTGCTTGACTAGGATATCGCGAAGTCGACGCAGGCCTTCTACTTGAATCTGTCTCACACGCTCGCGAGTCAAATTAATTTCACGCCCCACTTCCTCTAACGTTGATGGCTCATAACCTAGTAAGCCAAAACGTCGAGCCAAGACTTCTTTTTGCTTAGGATTTAGCTCATCTAGCCAGTGAATCAGCGAAGACTTAATGTCATCATCTTGAGTCGATACTTCTGGATCTGAGTGTGTTGAATCAGGAATGATATCCAAAAGTGCTTTCTCACCATCACCACCTATTGGAGTATCTACAGAGCTAATGCGCTCGTTTAGGCGCAGCATCTTAGAGACATCGCTCACCGGTTTATCCAGCTTTTGAGCTATTTCTTCCGCTGTCGGCTCATGATCGAGCTTTTGAGATAATTCACGAGCGGTACGCAAGTAAATATTGAGTTCTTTCACTACATGA
>ASHK01000309.1 GCA_000695745.1 Vibrio madracius
CCCATGACCGCTGATTTGGATACTTTTTCAATCTCATTCAACAGACGATCTTCTTGGCTGCGAGAGAAGGGCAAAATATGACGGATCGCAGCGATGATTTTGTCGTGATCTCGTAATAGGAAGAATAAAACAAACAGCATCAAGAAAAAAGTTCATAAGGAAGTTCGTCGCATCACCAAGAATTTTAGCGCTGGTTGCCACTAGATTTGAACCTAATGAAGTGGCGAACTCAGCCGCTTTCTGAGCAATATTCTGAGCGTTAATAGCATCGAATGGGAGATAGTTATTGATAAACTTTAGGGCGGTTTTCACCCAAGGATGAGCAATGACTTCTTGGATACCACCACCAGTCACCCACTGATACAAGTTTTGCGAAAACACAGATCCTTGCTGCATGATAGCGCTAAACACTAAAAGTAGCGGCATCACAATAATAAACGTCAGCACAATACACGACAGCAAAGCGACGATGTTTTTATGGTTTGGTAGTTTATTCTCGATCCATTCGTGGATGGGGAACATCAATAACGATAGGATGAACGCCATCACAATGGAATTCATATACGGTTCGACTAATAAAAAGCAAGCAAACGCTGCAAACAGTAGGGCGAGGATCAATACCCAGTGACTGGCAGTTACATTCATTTTATTTTTCACAACGTTTCCTTAAGCTTCTCTGGGAAGGGGCAATGACTTTCTGACAAACGCCTACAGACGAGGCATTCTTACTTAGTTATAGTGGTCATATAATGGACGCAAAATGTTGAACGATCAACGTTAATTGCTTTGCATTCACTGGCTATATGGAGGGGATATGGGGTGTTGTAATGATGACAAGAAGTGTCAATCAAATAAGCGTAAAAAGCGCGCTATTCCTTGGTTTTCTCTGACTATTGGGGTTTTGCTCATTCTTGCTATATTTCACTGGCAGGCATAAAAAGGCTGATTAATCAGCCCTTAAGCGTGAACGCTGAGTTTGTATTATGCTTCTTTAGCAATAATCGCGAAACAACGATCCGCTGCTTCTAGCGTCGCTTCAATTTCTTTAGAGCCGTGAGCTAACGAAGTGAAGCTCGCTTCAAATGCTGATGGTGCTAGGTAAACACCGTGGTCTAGCATCAAATGGAAGAAACGTTTGAAACGCTCAACATCGCACTTAGCGACATCTTCATAACAAGTAATGGTGTCTTGCTCGGTAAAGAAGAAACCAAAACATCCCACCTACTTGGTTTACAACTAGAGGGATGCCGTGTTTGTCAGCCAGTTGCTTAAAGCCGTTAGCTAGCTGCTTAGTTTTGTTGGCTAGACGCTTCTCGTTACCTTCTTCAGACAGTAGCGTCAAACAAGCGTATCCCGCCGCCATAGCAATAGGGTTGCCCGAGAGCGTACCAGCTTGATAAACAGGACCTGTTGGTGCGATGTACTGCATTACTTCTTTACGACCACCAAAAGCACCGACAGGCATACCGCCACCGATGATTTTACCCAGTGTAGTTAGGTCTGGTTTGATGTTGTAATGTGCCTGTGCGCCGCCTTGAGCAACACGGAACCCCGTCATTACTTCATCAAAAATAAGTAGAGCACCTTCGTCATCACAGATCTGACGTAGACCTTCATGGAAGCCTTCAACTGGTGGAATACAGTTCATATTACCGGCAACTGGCTCAACGATAATACACGCGATTTCGCCTTTGTTAGCTTCAAATAATGCTTTAACAGAGTCCAAATCATTGAAACGCGCAGTCAGCGTGTACTTAGCAAAATCAGCAGGTACACCAGGAGAGCTTGGTTGACCAAGTGTCAAAGCACCTGAACCCGCTTTCACTAATAGACTATCGGCATGACCGTGGTAGCAACCTTCGAATTTCAGAATCTTGTCACGACCAGTGTAGCCACGTGCTAGACGAATCGCACTCATGGTGGCTTCTGTACCAGAACTCACCATACGCAGTTGTTCCATTGATGGGACCAACTTGCGAACTAATTCCGCCATGTTGATTTCCATTTCTGTTGGTGCGCCAAAACTCAATCCACGTTGCGCTGCATCAATTACTGCATCACGAATTACCGCGTGGTTATGGCCCAGAATCATAGGACCCCATGAACCTACATAATCGATGTACGCTTTACCATCAGCATCAAAAATCAATGGACCATCGGCACGTTCGATAAAAATAGGTGAACCACCTACGCCGTTGAAGGCACGAACCGGAGAATTAACACCGCCCGGGATGGTCTGTTGCGCTTTTTCATACAGCTCTGCTGATTTGGTCATGGAAAATTCCTCTTTGCTTGTTCGGACCAAGTTGAGCAGCATTGTACATCTCCGCACAGATTCTAGTAGTGTTTTGAGCACATTTTCGTAAATTAGCGCTGGAATACGCTGTAAAGCTAATTTGCTTTTGCGTAATACTTGAACGAAGAAGTCAGGTATTAGATAATCTGGTGCAATAACTTTAAAAATAATATGCGAGGTCTAGTGAGTAGCTGGACCATCATTTTTCGTCGCAGGGGATATCTGCCCATCATTCAGTTGTGGTAGGGTGTTATTTGCGATTGAGTAGCAAGAGAGGTTCCCGTGAGTGATGTAGCTATTCCATTAGATTTTTCAGATGCCGCGGCGACGCGTGTACAGACCCTAATTGCAGAAGAAGAAAATCCACAGCTTAAGCTTCGTGTTTATATCACTGGTGGCGGTTGTAGTGGTTTCCAATATGGTTTCACCTTTGATGAGAATGTAAACGAAGGTGACACGACTATTGAGAAATGCGGTGTGACTTTAGTTGTTGACCCAATGAGCCTGCAATATTTAGTTGGCGGTGTGGTTGATTACACTGAAGGACTCGAAGGTTCTCGTTTCTTCGTCAATAACCCGAATGCAACCACTACGTGTGGTTGTGGTGCATCCTTCAGCGTATAGTGTTTAAAAAGGCGAACCATGAGTTCGCCTTTTTTGATTCCAGTTTTGAACACAGTCAAAAATGACCTTCCCAAAGTAGATTAGGAGAGAAGTTTAGTTGTCTATTTTTCTAGGCTGACTAAAGTAGTCTAGTTACTGCATTAAACAGAGGATGTCGTTTAATGCTTGATTGCTAATAATTTTTAGACCTAGTTGCCCGAGAGCAACGTATCTAACCGTTAGCATCAAAAACACAATTATAAGGAAATGATTATGCCAATCAGTCAATCTGGCAGCTTTTTTCGAAACGTCCTTGGCTTATTTCTTTGCTCTGTATCGTCATACTTAGTGTTTGGTTAGGCTTAGGCGTGTTAAAAGCTGAAGAACCCCAGCCCTCTGCACCGTCCGACACTGCTGCGCCTTTAGCTCGCGTGGTGTTTCAAACGTTCCATGCTCAAAAAGTTGAGAAGAAAATCGACCTTTATGGCCGAACCGCACCCGATCGCACAGCGAAACTCGGGGCTGAAATCGCCGGTAAGATCATTAAGCTGAATGTACGAAAAGGCGATTCTGTTAAAGCGGGTCAATCTATTGCTCAGATTGACCTTGGGGATTTACAGATCCGCTTAGAGCGCGCTCAAGCAATGCTGAATGTGAGACAGCAGGAATTCAATGCATCCAAATCCCTCAAGAGTAAAGGCTTCAAGGTGAAGTAGCTTACTCAACCGCTGCCGCCAACTTAACCGAAGCAAAAGCGATGGTGAGCGCTGCGAAATTGGCACTGCGCAACACATCAGTCAAAGCACCGTTTAGCGGCATTGTTGACCATTTATACATTGAGTTGGGTGACTTTGTCTCGGTTGGTGATCCGGTAGCAACGTTGATTGATCTTGATACCTTGATCATCGAAGCGGACGTCAGTGAGAGACACATTCAGCAATTGGTGGCCAGTCAGCCATCACAAATCCGTTTTATAAGCGGTGATGAAGTAACAGGGAAATTGCGCTACATCTCAAGAGTCTCTTCAGAGTCGACGAATACTTTTCCGATAGAAATTGAAGTGCCGAATCCTAACCAGCGAATTCCCGCTGGAGTCAGTGCTGAGGTTGAACTGGCGTTAGATGAGCAGTTGGCGATCAAGATTACCCCCGCAATGCTGGCGCTAGATGAAAGTGGCAATTTAGGCGTGAAAACGCTTCAGGAAAATCGCGTCGCCTTCATACCCATTAAACTTGTTAAAGCCGAGCAAGACGGCGTTTGGTTGACCGGATTAGGTGAGCAAGTGGACATTATTGTACTGGGACAAGGTTTTGTTCGTGATGGCGACAACGTGGACGCTATCAGCGTTGATCAAGCCAATCAGATCGCCCAGCAGCAAGATCAATAAGGAGCCATCATGTTTGCATTAATCGATGCGGCGCTGTCTCGCTCCAGAACAATGTTGAGTTTATTGGTTTTGATTTTGATTGCCGGTATTGCAACTTATAACTCAATACCGAAAGAATCGAGCCCAGACATTACCATTCCCATTATTTATGTTTCTGTTACCCATCAAGGTATATCGCCGAGTGACAGTGAAAGACTGTTAGTTCGTCCTCTTGAAAAAGAGATGCGCTCCATAGAAGGAGTGAAAGAGATGACGGCAACCGCTTCTGAAGGTCATGGCTCGGTGACGTTGGAGTTCAATGTCGGGGTTGATTTAGCAAAAGCCATGGCTGATGTAAGAGACGCCGTCGACTTAGCAAAACCTAAACTACCTGATGGCAGTGATGAGCCAACGGTGAATGAGGTGACGTTAGCATCTGAGCAGCCCGTCTTATCTGTTGTGCTTTACGGGACGGTTCCTGAACGCACCATTGTCCAACTTGCTCGTCAATTGCGCGATAAGCTGGAAAGCTATCGTCAAATCCTTGAAGTAGACATTGCTGGTGATCGTGAAGACATCGTTGAAATTGTTGTCGATCCATTATTGATGGAGAGTTATGGATTGGATCAGGGTGATATCTACAATTTGATAGCACTCAATAACAAGGTGGTGGCAGCGGGTTTTGTTGATACCGGGTATGGCCGTTTCTCCGTTAAGGTCCCGTCGGTATTTGATAGCTTGAAAGATGTCTTAGAGTTACCAGTGAAAGTTGATGGCAAACAAGTCATTACTTTTGGCGATGTAGCGACTGTGCGTCGTGCATTCAGAGATCCTGACAGTTTTGCGCGTTTAGATGGTCGTTCGGCCGTGGTGCTTGATGTGAAAAAGCGTGCCGGTGAGAACATTATTGAAACCGTGGACCTTGTTAAAGAAGTATTGCGCCAAGCTCAGATGTTGCCGGAGTGGCCTAACAATCTTCAAGTTAAGTTCACCAAAGACGAATCGAAAGATGTGAAGATCATGCTCAATGACCTTCAGAATAATATTCTTTCTGCGATTATTCTGGTGGTGATTGTCATCATAGCCATACTAGGCTTTCGTACCGCCTTGCTAGTTGGGGTATCGATTCCAGGCTCA
>ASHK01000310.1 GCA_000695745.1 Vibrio madracius
GAATGAATGTAATGACCGTTTACGAGACATCACCCGCAGTTTCTGGCGTGGCGATCAAGGTTATTTGAAAGAGTTCGCAACCCGTCTTATGGGGTCGCGAGACCTTTATAGTGCAGCGAATTGGCCCTATAAATTGACCGTTAACTACATCACCTATCACGATGGTTTTACGATGCAAGATTTGGTGTCGTACAAACACAAACATAACGAAGCGAATGGCGAGCAGAACCGTGATGGGCATGGCGATAATCGCTCAGATAACTACGGTGTTGAAGGCCCTACCGATAACCCTGTCATTTTAGCCACACGTGAGAAACAAAAACGCAATTTCATGGCGACGTTACTGTTCTCATTCGGTATTCCTCATATCCTTACTGCTGACGTGCTTTCGCACACGCAAAAAGGCAATAACAATGCCTATTGCCAGGACAACGAAATCAGTTGGCTTGATTGGAACTCTACCGAACCCAAAGAGCACTTTAAGCAATGGCTCGCGGATATGATAGCGGCACGCCACGAGTATATGGTGCCCTTTATTCAAGCGTTTAGTGGTGACAAACGAAATGACAACCGAATCTTCTGGAGTCGAGTTGATGGCCAGTTAATGAGTATGGAAGATTGGAATCGACTCAGCAGCGTTGCCCTGCATATTGGTATTGGTGAGGATGGGGATGAAATGGTCTATTTAATCAACCAAACCAAAGCACCAGCACGTTTTACCTTGCCTAATGACCGCAACCAAACTTGGAAAACGATCTGTGACACGCATATCGCTGAATCCGAAGTAGGTCATGCTGAAGGCGAAGTACTACAAGCGCCGATGTCGATGGCAATTTTACATTACTCCGCCAAAGATTGATAAATTATTATCCTTTCTATTAATTAATAAGAGGTTGTTTTTCAACCTCTTATTTCTATCAATTGATCTTCACTAACTTTACGTCAAATAATTATTTTGTATCACTTATCTAAGACGTAGTACCATTCTAGTATGCTCAATTGGTTTAATACTGTATGTCTCTGCCCAAAATTCTGTTACGCGCGCTAAAACCGCTTACATTTGCTCTGATCGCAGCACTCATTTATATCTCCTACCAGCAATACCAAAACTCTGTACAACTTGCTAAAACCCAATCCCAATCCAACGTAAAAATGGCAGCAGCATTGGTGTGGTCGCAAATCGAAGCAACCTTTGCGAAAGTGGATTTGTTACAGAAGCATATTGATGACCCAAGCTTCCCTACTTTGATCACACAAACACTGGATAACACTTACCTGTATAAAAGCATCAGCGTTTTTGATCCTGTCACTAAAACTTATATCGACAATGAAGGTGACCACATCGATGAACAAACAAAATCATCGATTCAATGGCATACGTTTGATGCCCTGTCCCATCAATATGCCGTGTCAACTCTGTATCAAAAGTCCGATGGACTCTGGGTCTTTGCAATAAAACAACAACTGAGCGAACCGACACTTGAAGTGTGGTTTGAAGTCGATGCTCAACACATCACCCAATATCTTGCCAGTCTCAAGACTCTAAAGGACGGTTATGTCTTTGTCATTGATGGTACCAACGGTCGGCTGATATTCCACCCCAATCCGCTTAGAGTTGGTAGCGAATCGATCAGTTATCTAAACGGAATTGAGCAACAAATCGCGGATGGTCAATCTAGGGGCATTTACGAGTATCACTACAATGGTGAGCTAAAAGTCAGTGTGTTTGACGCCAGAAACCCAATGAACTGGATATTCGTTTCTGGTACTAGTCGAGCGGATATTCTGTCTACGTCCTACCAAATTTCATTAACGGCTTTGGTTATTTTCGCGCTGTTATCGCTCGCGCTTTCAATCAACTATATCAGTTACCAACTGAATCACTCTCTGGCCAAACTCAATCAAGCTCCGGATATTGCCCATTTCAAGCATGACCTACGAGCCATATTTGATCGCTTTATTTTCCACAAAGGTGTCCAGTTCTGTCTATTTGAACAAGACACAGGGAGCTTTAAAACCATTGATTTTCATGGTAATACTAAAGTAATCCACCAGTGTCAGTCATTACCTACCATATTCACATCACGCCAATTAAATTACGTGTATAACAGCAACAATGACGCACTAGCTCGTAAGCTTCAAGTTAACGGTCGACACTATATTTTGCCCCTGTATCAGAGGGATAAGTTAATTGGTGTCATATACATTAAGAGCGCATTCTTTGCTTTTGACGGCGTTATCAGGGCCATTCGCGATTTTTCGGAGGTTGCCCTCTCCAACCTGCTTCTGTTTCAGTACCTTAATGATAAAGACTCATTAACTGGGCTCGATAATAAGCTCACTATGCGATCTGAACTCACACATCAACTGAGAAACTCTGGCGCCTACTTCGCGTATGTGATATATAA
>ASHK01000311.1 GCA_000695745.1 Vibrio madracius
CTGTAGTGGAACATTGGTCGTCCCATCGTTATAGCTCGCCGTCGTAGTAGTAAAATCATCATCATCGGTATCAACATCGATTCGATCGAGCGCTACCGTAAGGTCAACATCAGAAGGATTACTTAAAGACAGAGTGAACGGAATACTTCCCGCATCTTCGCTCACCTCCCCACCACCACTTAATGAGAGAGTGATTCGATCGTTGTCTAGAATCTCTCCAGTCGCAGTTTGACCATCGACGACCAGAGTAAAGCCTTCATCACCCTCATAACGATTGTCATCGATTGTCGGTAACGTAATCGTAAAGTCAGACACATTAGCAGGAACTTCAAGCTCTCCGGTCACCTCGTTGTAAGTGACCCCATTGCTGAAGGTCATAGTCGATGGGTCAACATCATTAGCTGAAGCCTCATCGCCATTAGCACCAAACTCAATGTCAAAGAAAGTCTTCACATTGGTAGAACCGTCCAGAGTCACGATATAGGAAAAGTTCTCTCCTTCTTCAACACTAGCCGTACCTATCTCAAACCCGCTGACTGAAATCGGTTCAGGGTTGACAAGAACATTCACTGTTGCAGTGCCAAAGCCACCTTTATCGTCGGTAATTTGGTACTGGAACTCAGTGCGACCCGCAAAGCCTTCAGGCAAATCGAAAATGACATTACCACCTTCAATACGCGCATCACCTTGCGTCTCACCGAACACGTAAGTGATACGAATATCATCACCATCCACGGCATCGTCGTTAGATAAAAGCTCTGAAAGCGGAATGACGACAGGTTCATCATGGTCAAAGACATAAGCGCCCGCACCGACCACTTCAATACCCTGAAGGAAATAATCGGAAGAGTCAGTGCCACGTGCAGGGCCACCTGTAAAATCAACGGACTCAAATACCAATTTGTCGTAGGCAAAACCGCCCGTTTCAATATCAAACGTGCCTTTATTACCTGACTCATTATGGAAATAATCACTGGCAACCAGAGTATCGCCTAAATAAGCGCTCCACTTACCTTGTTCATGACTGCCTGCTCCGCCCTCATTAGCGAACAAATTGGTTACAGAAAAAGCGCCATCTACCGCTGGCTCTTTGAGCGTGATAATAAGCTGTTCAGACTGGTCTTCATTTCGGTTATATTGAATTTGAGATTCACGGCCACCGTTGGTCGTTCCATCAGGAATACCAATACGGTCGGTGCCGTCGATATTGTAGTTAACCGTTTGGCCATCATATTTAGCTTGAATGCTATCAACCAGATCCCAACCTTGATCGCCCGCTCCCATATCACCTTGAACAAGGCTATAAGATTCTGGATCATCAATCGCCTCCGGTGCTAGGTTGGTACGCTGATCATTGATGGTCACGGTTGATTCATCACTGTATGCGCCATCAGAATCAAGTGCTTTATAATCAAAGGAGTCTTCTAAACTCGTCTCTAGGTACCTTAGTTCCCAGTTTCCATTACCTTCAGTTCCAACCGTTACACCATATATTTGTAACCCTTCAGCGCCAGAAAGGTCATCGATTGATATCGTGATGTCTAAATCAAGGTCACTATTGCCAGATGTGCTCTTTTGAATCGGTTCCAGAATTCTGGTAGATCCATCACTAAGAGTCACGCTAACTAATACTGATGATTGATTGGCATTATTGAGGCTTTCATTAAAATAACCACCTAAACCATCAAGCCCTAATGTCACTGAAGTGGCTGGCCTCTCAGAGAAATCGATCGAAATCG
>ASHK01000312.1 GCA_000695745.1 Vibrio madracius
TGAAGAGATTAAAGTAGGCTTTGATATCCTCAAATCATTACGCATTCGCTCTCGCGGTATCAACTTCATTGCTTGTCCAAGTTGCTCACGTCAAGAGTTCGATGTGATCGGTACAGTAAATGCGTTAGAGCAGCGTCTAGAAGACGTGATTACACCAATGGATGTATCGATTATCGGCTGCGTGGTGAATGGGCCGGGTGAGGCGGAAGTGTCACATTTAGGCTTGGCAGGCAGCAATAAGAAAAGTGCTTTTTACGAAGACGGTAAACGTCAGAAAGAGCGCTTTGATAATGATGACCTAGTGAATCAGCTCGAAGCAAAAATTCGCGCGAAAGCGTCGATGTTAGATGAGTCAAATCGCATCGAAGTGAATCAAGTAGAAGATAAATAATTTCAACGATATAACGGTATTAGACTGTGGCAAAAACTATTCAAGCAATCCGAGGCATGAACGACTGCCTCCCAACACAATCTCCTCTTTGGCAAAAGTTGAGAATACAGTGAAGCATGTTGTTAGCGCATATGGCTACAACGAAGTACGTATGCCTATCGTTGAAATGACACATTTGTTCAGCCGTGCTATTGGTGAAGTGACAGATGTGGTCGAAAAGGAAATGTACACATTTGAAGATCGCAATGGAGACAGCCTAACTTTGCGTCCTGAAGGGACTGCGGGCTGTGTTCGTTCAGGGATCGAAAATGGTTTGCTGTACAACCAAGAGCAACGTCTATGGTATATGGGCCCAATGTTCCGTCATGAACGCCCACAAAAAGGCCGCTACCGTCAATTCCACCAATGTGGTGTCGAAGTATTTGGGTTAGACGGCCCTGATGTTGATGCTGAACTTATCATGATGACGGCACGTCTATGGCGTGAGCTAGGCATCTCTGAGCATGTACGTTTAGAGCTGAACTCTATCGGTTCTCTAGACGCTCGTGCTGACTATCGCTCTGCGCTGATTGCGCACTTAGAACAGCATATTGAGGTTCTCGACGAAGACAGCAAACGTCGTATGTACACCAATCCATTGCGTGTTCTAGATAGTAAAAATCCAGATGTACAAGCCATCTTAGTGGATGCGCCTGAACTCGCTGATTATCTTGATCAAGACTCCAAGCAACATTTTGCAGGTCTTTGTGAACTTCTAGATGCAGCAGGAATCGAATATACGGTAAATCAGCGCCTTGTTCGTGGTCTGGACTATTACAACCGTACTGTATTCGAATGGATCACCGAAAGCTTAGGCGCACAAGGGACAGTTTGTGGCGGTGGACGCTATGACGGCCTTGTTGAACAACTAGGCGGCAAAGCAACACCAGCGGTAGGCTTTGCTATGGGATTAGAGCGTTTGGTTCTGATGATGGAAACGCTGGAACTAACCGATGTTCGTCGCAGTGTAGATGCCTACGTCGTGACTGCTGGTGAAGGGACCATGATGGCCGGAATGAAGTTAGCGGAATCTCTACGTGAGGCGCTACCGGGGATTCGTGTCATGAACCACTTTGGTGGTGGTAACTTCAAGAAACAATTTAAGCGTGCTGATAAAGTCGGTGCGGTCTACGCTTTGGTTCTTGGTGAGAATGAAGTTGCTGAGAATACGGTCGTGGTCAAAGATTTGCAGGGCGGTGAGCAAGAAACTATTGCTCAAACTGAGTTAGCCGCTAAATTAGCAGATATTATTTAGTTTTAACACCGATGTTGATTGAACATTGAGTCAATGAATCGATCAATGTCGGTGACGATTTCTTTTAAGAGGACAGGAAGTGGAACTCTACGATTCTGAAGAGCAACAAGTAGAAGCGATCAAAGATTGGT